>NZ_AUAF01000161.1 GCF_000428585.1 Zooshikella ganghwensis DSM 15267
ATGTTGTTAGCCCGGGTTGACCAGGGGACGATCACGCCGTTAAAAAATGCCAGTCAACTGGTGGCTATTCAGTTATTAGACCAAGCCATTGCCGGTGTTTACCCAGTTAAATTGAATTGGTCGCGCACCCCAAACCCTCTGATTGAAGCGGTGTATGATCCCGATGCCTATGTGAAAACTGATTTAAGTATTGCCCCTATTTATGCGGGACGTTATATCGATAACGATAATAGCGCCATCGGCTACGATCCTACCCGTTATCAAGCACAAACCATGATTACCTCGCTTGCATTTAAGTTAGGTGAACATGCTTCGCTACCAAACTCAAAAATTAATACAAGGATTCGTTTTTATGCCTGATTCATTTAAAGCAGTAGTGTCGTATGACCTTGTTATCGGAAAAGTCTGTGGTGATGTTGAAGGGCATCCTATTCCTAATAAGCTTGACCAAGTACCCATTCATGCATTGCGCTGGAATGGTGAGGCGATTGTTAACGCTCACGATTATACGGCCTTCTATATCGATCAGCAGGGCATCAAACATATTATTCAGCACGAGCTGTCATGGCAGCCACTTCATTGTCAATTTGATGAGGCATTGCTGCATAAAGAGGGGCATTGGTGCGTCAAAAATCCAATGGACCATTATCTTACGCAACGAGCACAGGTCAAAGCACAGCGTAAGCAAGCCTTTATGATCGAAGCGGATCCCCTTAAAAATGAATACGACTATGACCGGGAATTTAATCGCCCTGAAGTCAGTCAACGTCGAGAACGTTGGTTAATGAAAGTGGCTGAGATTAAAGCCCGTTATCCATTTCCGGCCAAGCCTGAAGGGAGTGAGGATGAAAACCGTCCAGATTAAAACCCCGACGACATTGGGTCAGCTGCAGGTACAACAAGCCACTTTAATTAAAAAGGCGACCACGCAATTAACGACATTAGCGACACAAATTAATGAGCTAGATGACAGCGGATTTTTACCTGCTTCCATTGCGTCCACGGGTCCCGATTTACGCCGTGAATTACAAAAACAATTACAGCAAAGCATCCATTGTTGTGTGGTGCATCCTTATCAGCATACGGTGGGAGAGGGCGAAGGGCATCACCGCTATTTATCGGCACCGAATGCCTTAAAAGCCCTGACAAAAAAATACCAGGATCAACGCGACCCGCAACAACCTCAGCACAGTCAGGCGGCGATTGTCGTGTTAATCACGGCACCACATTTAACCTCGTTTTATCAAACGTTAACGGCCTTTACTGCATTAATGCCCATCCCTGAATTACCGCAAATTACGCGTCGAGTAAAAGCGCTGATGAGCTTAGAAACCACCAAATGGGAGATTCCTGAAGCACCACAGATGCCGTATTGGCGGCCGTTAAAATTGGCGCAATGGCCTACAGCCAAAAATCATTTAACCCAATTGGGGGCTGCACAAGCGGCCATTGAAGCGATTAGCGATCATGCTTCACCTAAAAGCATGTTGACCGCATTAGTGGCGAAAAAACAGCAACACTTAGCTCAAATGAATCAGGACTGGCAACACACCACACACGCCTTACAACAAGTGGTGGGTCAATACCTGACGGGCAATATTAGCCAGCAACTCAGTCAATTAAGTGCACCTGGACATGACCAGGTGTTAACCGTGGGCTTATTACTGACGGGTACCACGGCAGCCTTAGCCTTTTTAAAAGAGGTGTTGAGCTTATGATGATTGGGCAATACCAGGTACAAGGCTGTAGCTTGAAAGTGGTGGGTAATTTACGTATCAGTAACGAAGAGCTGAGCGGTGCCAGCAGTGCCACCGATCGGGCGCATAAAGGTTTTAAGCCAAAAACTTTAACGGTTTCCCTGCAGATCAACCAAAACAGCCCCGAGCACTTAACTCGCTTAATTGAACTCGCGGAAAGCGTCAACGAACAAGGCAAGCAAACAGTATACACCTTGGTGGATCCGACGGCTAAAGCGATGAATATTCGGCAGGTGCAGTTTAACGACAATTTTAGTGTACGTGAGGCGTCGGATAAGCGGTTATGGCAGGGGCAATTTACCTTATCAGAATACCGTTCTGTGCCTGAAAAAGTCGAGCAACGTCAGCCGAGAAAAGATCCTAAAAAACAACAAGCCGATGGAAAAAGTATTCCGCCCGATGGACCACAACAAGGTAGTACTAATGAGAATAATGAGCCTGAATTAACGTCGTTTGAACAATATTTAAAAGAAATCGATGAGGCGATAGGACCCAGTGAAACTGAACAGCTTGCTGAAAATCAATCAGCAGAACATACCGCTGATACGGCATGATATCCGCTTGGCGATGAATGCCCCAGGCCGGGCGACATTTGTAGTTCGCCCTAACACGCCAGTAACGCCTAAATCGGTGGTAAAAATGGCCATCGGTTATGGTGACAATTTACAGCAAATATTTTTAGGCTATATCGAGAAAATCACCACCGTCGATCAACACCAGCAGCAATTGTTTTGTCGGGAATTGACGGGTATTTTACATTATCCATTACCGATGAATTTACGGCATGTGCATTTAAATGATGTTTTAAATCATATGGCCAAACACACCGGTCTGACCTTTATTACGCCAGAACAACCCTACACCAACAGCAAAATCCCTTATTTTTACAGCCTCAATAATGGACTGTTTGCCATGGCCTCCATAGCGGAGGCCTTTGCTATTGAGGACTATTGCTGGCAACAACAAGGGGATGGCCAAATATATGTTGGGAGCTGGCAACACAGTTATTGGGCCAATAAACCGGTGAAAATCCCCGACCAGTTTTTAATTAACCATCAGTCGCATAACAGTGCACAAATCGCGGCCATTCCCCAGGTACGACCTGGCGTTAAATTAGTCGATGGTCGTCGTATTCAAAAAACACAACTGCAAAATAATCAAATGGTGGTGACATGGTAGACGCCATTAAGCGTATTGTATTGAGTTTATTTCCAGAATTAGCGGGCAACTATCATTTACCCCGTTATGGTCGAGTCGTAGCCATTAGTGATACACCAAAAGAAGGTGACCTCTGTGATGACTTTAGGCCCCATTATGCGGTGGATGTGGAAGTATTAGATGCCCAGGGCAAACCCGACAAGAAACTACCCACCTTACACAGCTTAATGGTACCGATGGCCAGTGCGGGTCAGGAGCAAGGTTTTTATGGGTTACCGGAAGTAGGCACCCAGGTAGTAGTCGGCTTCGCCTATGGCTTACCCAATAAACCATTTATACAGCAGGTGTTACCTCATGGTTTATCGTTACCCAACCTGGAACAGAAAGAACAGCGTTGGCAGCAACATCCGTTAAGCTACCAACGCTGTGACCAGAGCGGCGCTTGGGAACGATCAACGGATACCATTATCAAGGATGAATGCCAGCACTATCAGCTGGAAACCCTTCACCAGGAAACCCACACTCAAAGCCAACAGACAACAATAGCTGAGCACAGCACCGAAACGATTGGCGGCAGCAAAACGCTGGAGGCGATGGGTGCATTAAAGCTGCATTCAGGCGGTACCGCTGAGCTGGCCGCCATTGATAACTTAAAAGTGGCTACGGGTAATGACAGTCATACGGTGGTTGGGAAGGATATGCAGGAGCATATCAACGGCATTAAACACAGCCTGGCCAAGCTTAAGCAAATCACCCAAGTCAAAGATGGCGGTAAAGTCTGGTTAGGCAATGAAAGCGATAATGTACTGCAGTTATTGTCTGAGTTTATGGTGGTGGTGGAGAAAGCGTTTTTGGATCTCTCAACCCATGACCATACGCCAGCAGGACCTACGAACAAACTTGACTTACGAACACAAGCTGGTAACACACATCGGCAGAACAAGCGTTTACGGGCTATGTTGTAATGAATTATCTTTAGAAGACTATTACATTCTTTGATTAAAGGCATTAAAATTAATTACAGAGTCTTTTATAACTATAACTTTGCTTATTAATTAGTATAATAGATAAGCTTACACATCATATTATTATCCGGTCAATTCTTACGAAGAATTTGTTATAAACAATATAAAAATATTTTAGGTTAAATTAACAATAATTTATTAATATAGACTGGCTTTGAAATGCAAAAAATTAAATATTGGTTGTTAACTATATTGACATTTATCTGGTGTGTGTTATTACCTTTTTTCTGGGCATATAATCTTTCTAGAGATTACAATATAAACTATTTAGAGTGTCTTGGTTTATATATTCCACAAGTAATCATTGCAGGGTTGACTTTAGCAATACTGCTTTGCATATGGCTTAAGAAACCAGGAGTAACTTATGCTCTTTTTAGTTTGTCACTCGTTGTCCCTATTTTAAATTTTTGTATAGTTAACAAAACTTACGGAACATGGGTAGTAACTTCATTACTGCTTGGGTTGACAGGTTGGAATCTAAGGTCAATCAGAGCAATTTCACAAAGCAGCTGATACCCTTGCTTATTTTGCTACATGGTAGGCGCGAGGGTTACAATGAACTAATGTTTTAAGTCAGAGTAACGTTCATCAATAGTTAGCAGTTGAAATGAATGAATTATTTAAGAGTTGGCTGAAAGTGCAGCCTTGGTCCAATAGTGAGTGTGAGTGTCCGAGCTGTCTTAGTAAGAAAATTGAGTACTATCTTGTTGGTGACAAAAACACCAATGTTGGATGGTGTTTAATGTGGTGCTCATCTTGTAAAGATGGAATTCATATATCAAGAATGAAAATTCCTAAAGGTGTAGATTATGAGTCGTTCGAAGAGTCTGTATCAAACAATAATTCGGGACCACAATACCAAATTAATTTAGTGCAACCATAGAATTGCCAATTGAGTAAGAGCAAGTATCTAGTCTGTTGAGGTAAAAGTAATGCATCAGATATTCATTTGTAGTAAACGCAAAAAAATTGAAACTCTTTCAAAAGAGTATCCTGATGCAGAAATTATTGATGTCACATCAAAAGCTGCGCAGCCTTGGGTTAAGTTCAGCCCTTTCTATCCACATGGTAATATTCCTATTCCATTTTCTGAAGGACATTACTCATACTCAGTGGAAGGTTTATGGCAAGGACTTAAAGTATTTAAGTCGCAGGATGTGGATAGTACGAAGTTTAAAAACCAAAGTATGAAAGGAATAAAACGAACTGTAAGGAAACTGGGAGTAGTACTAGGGCATAGGAAAGGAGTTAATAGCCCAGAGTTGCTATCTTACCTAGATGCTAGAAGGCTAATTTATATCCCTAGTTATCAATATATATTGTCACACTTTCTCCAAAATGAATTAAGAATAATGAAGGGTATTCTTAGAAAAAAAGACATCGTTTTACTTGACTATGAAACAAACACAAGTATTGAAAACTTAAAAAAACCACTTTCACATGCAAGCCTTATAGCAAGTTTTATCAAAAGTGATAGTTTTTAGGGAGCATCCAAAGTTGCTCCCCTATAACAGTATTATATATCTTCGTAATATTTTTCTAGGCCTGACCACAATAAATCATTAATTGCTGACCTTAGATTTTCACTCATATTTGATACCATGTCACCTAATTTTTTATCTTGCTGTGAGTAGTGATTAATACAATTTTCTACCTCCCAAGGTACTTCATACAAACATGCGACAAGAAGCTTATCCATTTTATTTTCTTTTATGTAAAAAGGGATTAACGACTTGATAGCATCTAATAGTTGCTTATATCCGCTTTCATCTAAGGAGTTTTCTCGTAACTTAGAAAGAAATCCTTGAGGGGTCATTGTTTGTTTATAAATAATGCTTATGTATTCTTGTTTACACATTTTAACACCTTATTGAATTCTTTCTATTGCTGAAGGAGGAATTGCTGGTCCATTTCCTCTATCCTGAATTAGAACCTCTTGGTGTCCCTTTGTTCTTGCAAATACTCGACCCTTACCCACGCCACTAGAAACGTCAATTACTCGGCTATCAACTTTATCTAGATCGATCCTTACAACTCCATTACCACTATTAAATAATCCCAGTGCTTTTTCTGGGTCCTTTGTTGTGGAGATTAAGTTAGTTCGTTTTTTACCCATTACATGTGAGCCAATTTTTGTGAAGACACCTGGGGCCTTGGCACTCAACCCCTTCAAGATATCTTCTCCTTCACGAAGGGCTCTATAAACATAGTTACCTCCTTTTTTAATGGCTTTTACAGGGTTTTTTACCACACTTACCACTGAAAGGGTAAGCATTGTATATTCGTAATCACGCTTAGCCGCTTCTATATTAGCCTTGGCTTGTATCCCTTTTTGTAGGCTCTTAATTGACGTAATTTCTTGAAAGTCAATAATCTGTGCTTCGCTAACCAAGCTATGTAAAAAGCCCAGTTGTGCATTGCCCTTTATAGGCTCAATTGTGGGCCCTTTCGGCTTTGAATACTGAACATAATCATAAGCACTTGGAAATTGAGCAAAGGGACTAAATGCTGAATAGTCTTGGTGTCCAAATGCTTCACTTATAATGCTACTCGAACTGTTATTTTGGGATGAGTAGCGACTAAATCCATTATCAAAGTCACTTAAAGAGCTGCTTCTTGCATTAGTTGATGGGGTAACTCCTTGGTTATAATTGTACCCATCAAATATACTGCAAGTTTCCCCTCCAGCGTTGTCATCGCTACCAAATAGCCAATTAGTAAATTCCTCCCAAGTAAACCCTGTCGGATCACTGCCATTTAGTGGGTTATTAAAGCCATAGCTATAACGGTTATAGCTCTGAATATTACTTGCAAACTGAATAAACGGATCAGCACTCAGGAATCGCCCAACGTTAGGATCATAAACGCGCCCATTCATGTGGATCAGGCCCACACCATCCAGGTGCTCGTGGTTGGTGAAACCGCGTTTAGTAATCGTGCTGGTGATTTGCATAAAATCAATCGCGGCTTGCCAATCCGTCTGACGGCGCTTACCCCAGGGATCATAACTGAAGCGCTCGACTACTTGGCCGTTTTGATCGGTAATGGCGGTGATTGAGCTTAAGTGATCGCGATGGAAGTAGTTGGTTTTCGTACCCTCTTCGGTGCTGGCATTTTCGGTTTTGGTGATAATCGCGACTTCACCGATGTAATGCTTGTGTTGTATTTTGCCGGTATCACTGACCACCTTTTCATAAATACCGGATTGGTAGTAGGTGGTGGAGGTACCGGTAGGGCCTTGGTCAATCCGGCGTACGCGTTTTTGATCCGGTCCATATACCAAGTCGATTTGATGATCTCCGCGAATGATCTGATCGGGTTTATCAAAGGCGGTATAGCGCACGGTACGACCATTGCCACTGGTCATGTTGCCGTTGGCATCATAGCAGTAAGTAGCGTTTTGGCTGCCGGAGGTTTTGGTTAACGCATGGGGACCGGCTTGTTGGCTACCACACTTGTCTGCGTACTGGTAATCACCGACATCGGATTTATGGGTAATATTACCCAACGCATCGTACTGCACACTGGTGGTTAAGGTGTTGCTACTGAGTTTGGCGGTGACTTCGGTTAAACGGTTGAGTTGATCATAAGCAAACGTCTCGTGGATCTTCTGGCGCTTATCTTCCCGCTGGGTCAGATTACCTAATTCGTCGTAGGCAAAATGCAGGTCTTCAATCTGCGTGGTACTGCTGATATACGCGCCACTGTCTTGCAAACGTCCGGTTTTGGCATCAAACACCCGTAGCGTCGTCGCGCCATTACCGTACTGTTGTTGGGTAATATTGCCGAGGGCATCCGCCGCTTGGGCTTGCCAGTAGGTGGTGGCGTTGCTGTCCTGACCATCGGTAATCGACGTCAGGTAACCATGCTCGTTATAGGTTTGTTTGGCGATGAGTCCGGTAGGGAACGTCGTTTGTAAAGGACGACTATACTGGTCATAGCCATAACTCAGGGTAAAGCTTTCACCAAACAGGGTTTGGGTTTCTGCGGTTAAACGCCCTAAAGTGTCGTACTGATACTGTTGGCTAATACCATCGACGGTGACCTGATCTAACTGACCTTTACGTTGTTGGTCATACTGCCATTCAGAGACCCGCCAAAGTAACTTACTGCTGGCTTGGGCATTTTCCGTTTGTTTGACCAGACGATCGAGGTTGTCATAGCTGAGTTTGGTGACCTGGCCTTTAGCATCCTGCTGACGAATAAGCCGACCCAACGCATCATATTCATAGGTCCATGCGCCTTTATCGGGATCATTCATCGCGACCTTACGGCCCAATACATCATACGTCAGGTCGACGGTATTATTGTCGGGGTCGGTGGTTTGGGTCAGATTGCCGAAACTGTCGTAGGTGTAACTGAGGGTATTGCCCAGGCTATCAATGACTTTGACTAATTGACCGGCACCGTTGTAATGCTCGGTTTTAGTCTGACCTTTAGCATTGGTGAGGACCTTATTTAAGCCCTGATAGGCCACTTCTGTCGTGCTGCCATTCGGTTGCGTGGTTTTAATCACCCGTAGCAGGGGATCATATTCATACTGTGTCCAGTACACCTCAGCGTCTTTGAAATACGGTAAGGAGGTTTTTTCCACCTGGCCCAGGGCGTTATACACCGTATCCTGGTATTGGGTTTTACCGGTTAAAGCCAGTGTTTCAGTCCGCAGGGTGCGTTCCAGTTTATCCAAATACACGGTAGTAGGGGCACTGCCTGAGCGTTGGGTTTTGCTCCAGTACACAGCCCTTGTCGGACAAGTATTGTCTGTCGTGGCGGCACACCAGCCGTGAGTGATGGTGGTTTGCGTGTTATCCGCTGCCGTTTGGCTGTTCAGCCGGCCTAAGGCATCGTAGGTATAGGTGGTGACCAAGCCATTGGCATTGGTGGTGGTTAATGGCACACCCCAGAACGGGTCACTGGTTTGCTGGGTTTGATGGCCTAAAGCATTGGTGGTTGAGGTTAAGAACTGACCTTGGGCATCATAGGTATACGTCTGTTTGCGTACCGCCACCTTGGCACCTTGGGTTTGTTCTTCGATTAAGTTACCAAAGCTGTCGTATTTAAAATCGGTGGTCAGGACATAATCGCTTTGGCCAGGCTCCTGTACTCGCTGGGTTAAAGCACCGGTCGTAGGATCATAACGGAATTGCGTGGTGCGGGTTTGGCTGTCACCGGCAACACTCACCTTGGTGACCTGGGTTTGGGTGGCTAAGCCCAGTAGCCAGTTGGTTTCATCATTTTGGTAGGTGGTTACCGTGGTGCTTTGCTGTTCACCCAGGGCGTCTTTAATGACCTGCTTGCTTTCCGTGGCATTGCCCCAGTCATCATAACTGAAGCTTTCCGTGACCGTCGACAACCAGGCATCCTGTAGGGATTTTTGTTGGGTGGTGCGGTTCTTTAGCTGC
>NZ_AUAF01000162.1 GCF_000428585.1 Zooshikella ganghwensis DSM 15267
AACTGACGTGAGCATTACCAATGGCTATAACAAGAAAGAGTATTTCACTTTAAGATGTTTTCTCTTCGCATATTGCACAAAACGGCTCTACTTTTTTGATGGATGCAAGAAGTGTTTGTCGTTGTTTATTGAGGTCAATTTTGTGTTCAGACACGAAGCCAGAACGATCGCGGTCAGCCTCCATTGGCCTAACAGGGGATTGTGGCATAGCCTGTTGAGCCCCCGCCGCTGAACCACCTCCGATGTTATAACTCGGACCTTTTATGTAAACGCCACTGTGATCTATTTTGATAAAACTGCCACCACCATAAAATACTATTTCCTGGTCTGACTCCATCACGATTTTTTGACCACTTTTGACATGCCACTGTTGTCCACTATCTAACAAATGCTCACCATCTACCTGCACATGTAATGTTTGATTGACGTGATGGTGGATTTCCCCTTTAACCACACGCTCGTGGTTTTGATCTACTTTTAAATGATTATCTTGTTTTATTAGCAGGTAGTGATTTTCCACGATTTCATGGTGGCGCATTTCCACTACTTCTTCACGACTGTCGTTTTTTACTCGAAGATCACTGTCTTTTTCGCCATGTATCCGTATTTGTTCAGCGCCTTGTTTATCTTCAAAACTTAACTCGTTGTATCCACCACTACCGATTGTCGAGTCAGTACGAAAGCCTGAACGGGTATTCTGTTGAGGCAATGGGTAGGGAGGGTATTTTCGGCCGTTATAAACAACCCCTGTCACAACAGGCTGATTTACGTCTCCATGCAAGTAGTCAATCGTTACCTCCTGTCCAATACGAGGAATAAGCAAGGCGCCCCATTGTTTACCGGCCCAGGTCTGCATGACGCGCAACCAGCGCGATGAGTGTTCGTTATATTGCCCTAATCGATCCCAGTGAAACTGGGCCTTAATACAACCAAAACGCTCGGTGTAAATTTCTTCACCTTTGGGACCCGCCACTACGGCAGACTGTTTACCTGGCATTTTAGGGGCTTTAGCGCGAAGGGAAGGACGAAACGGGGTTGTTTTGGGAATCCAAATGCCCGTATTGCGGTAGCGACTGCCTTCATCAGCGGTATATTCATCTTGACCTTGTGGTTGAACGCCTTCATGCATTACTTGGCAGATAATATACAACTGATTCAGTGAGGATCGAGGATGTCGGATGAGCTCAACCTGATAGCCTGGTAATAATCGACGACAGGTGCCTTTTGCATCTATTTTTTCGGCAAAGGTATTATGAGCTTCCAAGCGAAGCTGGGCATAGCGCTGCCCATCTTCTGGTAACTGATAGCCACCTGGAAATTGGTACTCACACAGTGACTCATCACCATTGATAGCCTTTACATGCAGGTCCAGATTAGGCTTAGTGAAGTTATAGTCGTCCAGCTCCACTTTGCCTATTGTGCGTTGGCAAGTGTAGCGGAGTTCATCAACCACTTCATGCTCAGGCACTAACCCGGTCTTACCATGAAACTCAACCTGCTGCTCAGCGACAGGACCAAACGCGGTGTTATGATCTGACACGATCAACTTATGGCTATCTTGTTGGTGCTCGAAAAAATAAAAAATACCTTCTTGCTCCAATAACCTGGAAATAAAATTAAAATCCGTTTCATTGTATTGAACGATATACGTATGCGGTTTGTATTTTCCGGTTAGTTTAAAAATAAACTCATCTTTTTCTTTAAAACCCGCACTTTCTAAAACAGACTGAATAATTTCTGGAATGGTCTGCTCCTGAAAAATACGACAATCCATTCGCTTGGTGAGATACCAAAGCTTCGGTACAATGTAAAAGCTATATTCAGTGTATTTATCGCCACTTCGACCTTTACTAAAACGATTAATAATTCCATTCACATGTAGCTCAAAGTCTTCACCGACAATGGTTAGCGTTGCCGACTGAAGTAGCATATCCTCAGGCTCAATATCATCACTGATACTGACCATTTGAATATCAAATTTAAACCACTCAGAAATGGCTTCATGGCCAATAAACGACGTTACGTTAAAGGTTGCGCTACAGGCAGGCAGCGTGACATGGAAGATGGATTCATTCGCAGCAAGCATCATCAAAACTCTATAAACCAAGCATAATGATTAGTATAGGTGACCCGTCTTAGGTGAACCCTTCAAAATCTCTATTGGTTTTGTCTCGATGCTAGCTCAGTACTACTCATTAACTGGCGTATAATAGCGCCCTTCAGCTTTCGCCTCAGCAATACGACGTTCCATATCAAAGAATTTCTCACGACGTTTGTAACGTTGTCGCCACTTTTTTTCGAGTTCAACTAGCTCAGCAGAAGGCTTAGCCCATTGCTCTTCGGGTAAAGGTTTAGACCACTCTTCCGCTTCAGGCGAAAATTCAACGCTGTATAACCGTTCTTTTAAGGCGGCATATTTAAACGCCCAAAAGCGGCCCATAAACCAATCCGCAATAACGTGCTTAATCCAAGCACCCCATTCTCCTTGGGTACGCAATGCTTGCCGTTTTTGGTAATGTAATTTTGGGTCTCGTTGGCTCTGATCAACATCAGGAATGTGTTCAGGCCCTAGTTCCATAAAGGAGCGGATACATTCCCACTGCATAATCCCTGAGAGTTCGACACCACAAGGCATACGCCATACCCCAATAAAACCATGGGGATCATCGTAGGCTGGAGGGCCCATACCCAATAAAGCACTCCGATAAGCGACACTGTCACCCACCGTACTGGCGCTACTGACCCAGGCTTTAAAAGATTCCCAAGGCACAAGATGAAGTTGTTTTTTATCATCCACCCAAGCGACTTCACGGCGTTGTCGATTGAAGCGAGTCTGCATGTTTTCTTTGCCATGTTTATAATGGGAATAAACAATGATAAAAATGCAAATAAGTAACCAAACAGACCAACATCCTGCCAGAACTAATATGAAAGACCATGCTATTGGCTCACGACTTGGTGCAATTGTTTGAATGAAAAAGTACAGACATACACAAAATAACCCACTTGAAGAAAGCCCAAAGTACAATAGCTCAAAAGCCGCCTTGGCGTTGCCACTGCCAATATCGATAAATACATCATTTTTTTTTGTCAGTACGTTTAAAGGATCTGCGGCCTTATAACCTGTCCATATGGGTAATGGCGACAAGATTAGTGAGGTCACACCATCACTGTGCTCAACATCAGAGAACTTATACATCAGTTTCTCCAGGGTCTTCTGCATAATTCAACCAGGCATCATTAATGGCAAACAGCTTCATACGCTGCTCTCCTGGCAATGTATCATTATCTTCAAGGGCAGGAACCATACCTGGCTTGTCATCATCCTTATACTGAAATTCGTCCAGCTTAACGGTATATCTAACATAGTTTTTTGCTTGCTGTACCGGCTTATAGGCCATATCGGGCCTGGAAATAAATTTAAAACTTAAGCTGGATGCATTCTTTAATGCCTCTCTTGAAACAAATAATTTAAGCTGCAACATATTATGATTAAATGCTGCAGAGGCCGTATTTAACAGATAAAAAGTAATATCTTGCTCTTGATAATTGTTGGTTACAGCAATACCAATTTGTAAGGGAGATTCACTCTGCTGTATAGGAGTAGCGTGTTCAGATACCACAAAACTACTACGTTTGATTCCAGGAATCGAAATCGTGATATCCACCATGTTATGTGTTCGAACGGATTGTGCATGTAGGTCGTATTGTTTATTTTCTGTATAGCCCTCAACATAGTACTGAGCTTCAATTCGTGGACGCATAATCGCATCCGCTAATTGCTGCTGTTCTTCTTGATAGCTCCAACCTTGAGATTGCCTACCCCAATAACAACGCTCGACCCATACCATAATCGGTGGTGATTTATAAATCTCATACAGTGCTTCACCAATCAGGATAAACACGCCGCCAATGACTAACCAAGGCATGGCACTGGCAATGGGGCCTGCAAAGCGAGCCAGTGCAGCACCGTAGTTCATGCCATGTAAGCGAGCATACTCGAATGCTTTAAAAGCGTAATACCCTTGTCGTGCATTACCCACCAGTACGAAGGTATTCCCAAGTATAGAGGTTGCATTGCCAGCTGCTGCTATATAGTCATCATCTTCAAGTGCATCACTTACTTCTTTAAATTTTTTAACGTTATCTGATAGTGCTCCTAACCCATCAATAAAACTTAAAAATAGGGTAGAAATAATAACAACTTTACCTAACGTATTAACCAGAAAAGGATTTCCCCTCTGAATACCTCCTTCAATACTTTGTCGCCATAATTCAACGCCAACAGATGCTGTAGCAGTAAAAGCACCTATGACATCTGCAGCAATTTCAGTTTGGTCTAACAAGCTCCTATCTTCTTTATGCGCTGTCTCTTCCAATGTCGAAAATGCATTAAAAATATTGGTAATGGACAATAACACTGGAATAAAGATGGCCCTGATACTACTACCCACACTACTGAGCGTATGCCCCTGTCCATAGTTCGTCAGCATGCCACTTCGGAAGCCTTCAATATGCTGATTAAGGGTATTTATTTCTACGTCACTGAGTCCCTCAATCTTAAAGCCACTCATACCCTGAGTAGGGTCTACAGGGGACGTATAAGCTAGAACTGTTGCTCTTGCGTTTTGCAATGACTGCCATTTTTCTACAGACGTTTGTTTAATGGCCTCCAGTTCTTGATGTAATGCCTGGTTTGTTGCCCAGTCGCGGCGCTGCTGCGCTTTTTTAATTTGCTGACGAATATTCTTACGTTTATTTTTTAATGTACGAATAACGCCTTGATCTTGTCCCAGTTCATTCAATGCGCGTTGAAATTCATTGGTAGCTTCTGCATTGGGCAAACGAATCATTAAATTATCATTGGCGGCGGCATTCACCAGAAGCAAGTCAAAGCTGACGTTGGTGTGACGAATCACGCGTCGAGCGCGTGTCATGGTGTCCAGGTTATTGAGCTGACCGAAGGTGCGTGTAACCTCACGGATATATGCCGGTGTTAATGCTGCAATGATACTGCCACGTAATTCAAGGTGTTCTGTTAATTCTGGAAATTGATCCAATTTAAGCAATGATTTTAATTCACTGACATCGTTTGCCGTCGATAGAATCGTTTTTAAATCATCGGTCGTATTGGAGGCATTATTAATTTCATTGGCCGATTCGATACTGTAATTGGTAATAAATAATGAGGCGCGGTTTTCTTCACCAAACTCATCAATATACAGCTTGTGTGCTAAATCAACGCCTTTGCCTTCTGCATCACCGCAGAGGTTGGCAATGCAACGAAAGTGGGTTTCATGCAGGTGCTTCACTTGATCAGAGACCAGTATATCGAAATACCAGAGCGCATTATTGATACGCGGTAGCAGTTTATTTCGATCATGGCTGTTGTCTTCTTCGAGGTCAGCGATATGTTCAGCCAGCTGTTCGGCATTGGCTAAAAAGGCTTTCATAGGTTTGAGACGAACACGCTGTTCAATACGAGGTATGTTCCATGGGCTGTCATCCTTGAGCATACTGAGTTTTCCCTTACTGTATTGCTCTACAGCGTCTTTATAGTGGGCATGATGGCCATGCTGACAGGCCAGTTGCTCTTCAAGGTGTTCGGCTTGCGCTTCTAATTCGTCAGCTTTTGCATTGAGTTCTTTAAAGCGCTGAGTCCAATTAGACGACAGTTTCTCCCGTTGACCATAACGTTTTTGTTGAGCGGCTTTTATACGCAATAGGCTAGCTTGATAACGCAACTCGGCAACACGGGTATAGTCTTTTAGGCTTTGTTGATCCAATGGCTCCAGGTTTTTGGTGGCCTGATCTTGCTTAAAGTGATTGCTTAAATCGCCTTCACTGACTTGATATAACCCTTGAACAAATTGTCCGGCATGCAAGGCTTGTTTATTATTTTCATACCACTCACGTTTTTCTCGATATATACACTCTGCATGCATATCAATATCGTGTAATACCCCGAGTATGTCGTGCAGTACCAAGAGCGCGGTATTATATGAACTCCCTTTGGTTTCAACCATGACTTTACCTTTTGATGCGGGTGCCAAAGGTAAGGAAGACCAGCTAAAACCAATTTTTTCAAACGGTAAGTGAGGCTCATTTTCAGAAAACGGCTCAGGAGGATTTTTGTCCATACACTCACTGAGTACTGTTGAGATACTGCTTAATGGCACGAGATGTTTTGCCCCATGACCAAAGTCATAATCATCGAGGTCCACCCGCTGCATATACTGACGTCGTAAACGAGAGTCTGATTTGACTTCCGTTATTTTGTTATCTGTCCAGGCAACTTCAGAATACACCACCTCAATAAAGCCTTGGCGGAGTAATTTAATAGGGGCTGTTAATACGCTGGGTTTACCGACACTATCCTGTTTATTCCAATAGACAGACTGTTGGCTGTCATCCTGAATTTCAAACGACAGTAATTCATCAGGCTTCAGTGAGTGGAACAGATAGACAAACCCTTTACGGGCTAATCGCACGCCTATGGGTTTGCTGAGTGAATCAAAGCCAGGAGCGAGTGCAGGGTGTTCGACATCTTTTTCTACTAAGGCGTAGCGGGTTGGGTAGAGATAAATAAATTCTTCTGTCACTGGGCAGTGCGCTATGCCATCTTGTGTACCGCCATCAGCAATTTCTTCCATGGCTTCGTCGGCATTAGCTGGTTTACCGTAAGGACTGTTATCTGTGTCATCACTGCTCATGGACTAATTTGCCCCATACTGTTTTGCAAGGGCGTAGGCTTCTGTTAACCGCTCTTCAAGGGGGCTTTTGCCAGCCTGGGTGATCAGTTGGTAAATAGCTAAGTAATGTTGCCCCCTAAATAGTTTTTCGCCCAATAATGCGACAATATTAGTCAATAAATACGTTTCTTTAATGGACTGACATTGCAAGCCTTCTGCGAGGGCATTAAGCGCATGGATTACAGCATTAGACTGTTTAAGCCTAAGTGCATCATCAGGCACTAAAGCCTTCGTATGGCGGTTAAACTGACCCATAAATCGATAAATAGCCGTTACTAATGACGCCTGGTGCAATAAGTGAGGGTGATATTCGGTAACGTAGTTATGCAGTGTTTGTAGTATGTTAACTTTAGGAGCCTGGGCCATGGCGGCTATTTGGTGTGCAGTAAATGCTTGTGGCTGCTCATAATGATGTACATCGTAGGTCGGATTTGAGTTGGTCACACTGAGCCAGCAAGCATCCATAACGCTCAATGTAGGATGCGGTCTAATAGCAGGTGAGTGATCAAACTCGCTGTCTACTATAGGGCATTCCACCGAAGCAAAGGGACCTAGCCAGTATTCATGTTGTTCAGGTGTTGATGCTGCAAGCAGTCGCCAGACAATACGAGGGTCACTGGCCCGAAACAGCATTTCACCACCTTGCGGGTGATTGGCCGTCAGCCACCATTGCGCATGCTGCACCAGTTGTTCAAATGGAAAGTCGCTGCTTAGCACTAATCCCCAGTGCCGGGTAATACCTCGGTATAAATAATCAATAAAAAAACGGCCTAAGGGGTCTGTTTTAACCAGCAAGGGTGATAAATCACTTAATTCAGCAAAAGGTGTATGCTCAAAAAGAGGGAACACCTGTGGTGCTTTTTCTTTTTCATAAATACGGTTAAGTAATCCTGGTTCGCTAGCCCCATCTAACAGTAAGTAGCAAGACTCACCAGGCCGAGGGTGCTGGCGAATAGCATCATAGGGTATTTTCATACATCAGCTCTGGTCACAGTACGAATCATGGTGTTTGATTTCAGTATAGTGGCTGAGACCGACTTAGCATTCACGGCAGTATGAAGCAAAAAAAGGGATAACCTAGAATTGAGCAGGCTTCACTACTTAATTACTTGAATGGGTATTACATAATACGGAAATTGATACTATTTTACGCGAAAATCGTCAAAATAGCCGATAACAGCGGTTATCGGAAGTTTTTTCGAGGGGGTTGAGTATTCTGAGGGGAGGGAGGAGCACTAAGGGCGCTGGAGTTCAAAGCGATAGATTAATGGGTGATTTGGTGAATTCAGGTAGGGAATCTCTCCTACAATAATAGTATTTCATATACTCTTTCTAAGGTTAAAAATAATACGCATAGGAGAATAGCTATTGGCTCATACTTTTTTAGGCAGTAGTTTATTGATTATAAAGGCATTTATTATATTTTTAATTTTTCAATATATTAATCAGAGGTATTTGTTAGTAGTGGTAATTAATTTCATTTATGGATCAGAAAAACCCTCAGAGATTCATGTTTATTTTTGGATTTTTTTAACAATGGTACTCACATTGCTAGAGCTTATTCTACTGGATAAAATCATATTATTTATTAAAAATAAAATGAGCAAACATAAATATACAAAATAAAATTTAATTAAATCTCTATTGGATAAATGCAAGCACTACTTACCTGTCTCGGTAATAGGCAATCATCAGTGATACTTCATTAACAAAATTGATCTCATAAGCCTAGCCAAAATAGTGAGAACCAGTTAAAATAATAATGGTTTATGCGTCCTTCCTACGTAATGTTTTACATCAGAGTGACGTTCATTGATAGTTATACAAAGTTCAAATTAGGAAATAGTATGAAGTGGGCTGCTTTTTTTATGGCGCTAGCATCGTCGTCAAGTCTTTATGCATCGTTTCATTGCGAAGTAACTGTAAATAGAGTTTTGGTATACGGAAATGGTGATATAAATGTGCTTCACAGTGGGAGAAATGACTTTACGTATATTTGCAATTCAAAAGGTACGTGGAAAGGTATCGATACAGTTACCTGTGCACTTTGGGTGAGCATGCTGCAAAGCACTCAAAATAACTCCAAGAAGGCAATATTCTATTACCCTGGTGAAGGTTCATGCTCTACATTACCAACATATGGCAATGCTCCAGCCCCAGCTTATATCGGAACAGTGAAATAGTTAATGCCTAATCAGGTAAGAGCTGGTATCTAACCAGCTTTCCCCACACCACCCTGCATGCGGGATTGATTGTGCTCCCTTGGTAAATATGCGAAGCCATAAAAATTAAACTATGCACTGCTGCCGAGGGAAAACGATGGACTGGAACAGAGAACCTATATCAAAATTCCTTCGAAAGAAGTTCATTAAGTCCATAGCGCTGTTTGTCAAGATAGTTGTCGCATCAACCAACCTACACTAATGATTTAGCATTTGATTGTTATCAGGGTTAAGCCAAACCCTTTCAATTCGA
>NZ_AUAF01000163.1 GCF_000428585.1 Zooshikella ganghwensis DSM 15267
TACTTTTAGACAGTCAGGGTCAACGGATTGCCGGCCATCCTGACTGGCCTGATCTTCCTGTCGTTGAACAAGCCATCAAAGATACAATGGATATTAAGATCGAAGACCATCACCTCATTGACTTCGCAAAAATACACTGGGAACAACGTTACGGACTACCCAAAGGCTTACCGCCGTTCAATTATATTGAGTGGAAGACCATTAACGGCTCAGTGGCAGACGAGCGTCGTCATAAAAGACAAGGCCATGGAAAAGCGGTAGCTGATTTAAGTGATATCAAAACATGGCATGTTGATCACAAATCAATTCCATTGAGTGCTGAGGCGACACACGCTTTTTTTCGCGTGCTCAGAAATCAGACGGTTGATGCTTCCGATTGGGCGTACATGATTACTGCCCAAATAAGGGCGGAGTCGACAGACCTCCTAAGCCAATCGTATAAGGAGCAACTCCAATATGCCGCGGCATTGGCCTATCGTTCTACTAATGTAAACAACGAAGCGGGCGAGTTATCTTCAGTCGAAATATCAACGATCAACCAACTGCTTAATGGTAATCAAAATGTCACTGCGTTTATTCCACATCTTCCTGCCAAAGGCTATGCTCCCTTTAATCTGAATGGGGTAAAAAGTACAGGGCATATACCCACCATCACATCCAAAAATCACGTGCTTGTAGTGGACGAAGCCTCGGGGGTTTTTCTTTGGTATTTTGCCGGGGGACCTTTAAATGGATTTCGGGGTGGGTTTACGAGTAAAGAAGAAGCCATAACATGGTATAAAAACTGGCTCACCAATCATGGCGGCCGGGCTTCTGCTAAGCATAAAGGTGATGTGTATCCATACTATAACAGTAACTTTGAAGCGTATTTAATACTCGATGAGTCGGGTTGGTGGTCTCTCAAAAAGACATATAATTTTGATCTTTCACATTGGCGCAGGGAAAAAGCCGACCAGCTCAAACTGTTACCCATCGGTAATATATCCTATGGCAGAGCGATGGCCGATCAATTTTTTAAAGCGACACGGGCGGATATCGATAGCCAATACAAACAACGCAATGAGCAATTTGCTGAAGATTTAAGGTACTGGTATGACTTTGCTGCAACAGCGGCCGCTATTTTAGGGGTGGGCACGTCCGGTCACTTGTCCAAAGTCTTAGATTTTTCTGTGATTGCTGGGGGCGTCGGTGTCGGTGGGGTCACCATTGCCAATGCGGAT
The DNA here is from genome assembly GCF_000428585.1 of Zooshikella ganghwensis DSM 15267. GTDB lineage: Bacteria > Pseudomonadota > Gammaproteobacteria > Pseudomonadales > Zooshikellaceae > Zooshikella > Zooshikella ganghwensis. The sequence goes on from NZ_AUAF01000163.1 coordinate 1,221, forward strand.
AACCCCAGTGAGGTACTTGAGGGTATTGGGGCCATTATTGAAGCCGCGGCCGATACGATGGAAGCTACAGGGGTTGGAGATAGACTTTCACGAAAATCTTCAGCTATCAGAAATTTAATCCTCAGTGGGACACAAAAAATCTCTCAGCGCACTTCTTTGAAGATTGATATGAGTCGGCCAGTACCCATTGTGTTAGAGAACAGGGTACCAGATAATGAGCAAAGTATTCTTAATCAAATTTGGAATACTCCACAATCAGAAACGACTTATCGCGCTAAAAAACTGAACATCACTAAAGATAATAAAAAATTGGAAGTTATGCTCTATCAAGGTAAAGCATATGCGCGCTTTCCATATGGTGATTGGTTTGACTCAAAGTTTGATATCTCGTTTGACAACCAACATTTACCCGTAAAACTCGAATTTGTGAATATTGATAAAAGTCGTATCAATGGCATTGAAGATTTATCTACAACAGATGTCAGTGAGATCTCTCTGCTAAATGAATCTGTTATCGGTGAGGGTATTTATCCATATAACTCAACAAATCAGAATGATCCTAAGTTTATTTATGTAAATAATGGAAAGTTTTACGCTGCTCGTAAAAAAACAGACACGGTAGGTGAAGTCTACGAGGTATATAGTGTAGACGCTACAAGTACTGAAACACAGGCTCATCCTTATGTTATTACGTTAGATGCTGATACTAAACAGGTAATTAGGGTTGAAAAAGCAGGTTTAGATGGCGGTGGCCCATTAAAGAAAAAACGGCCAGGGTTAAGTCTTCCACGTATAAATTTGGATGATCAGTTAATTGCTAGTCGCAATGGAACTCGCTTCAATCGAGGTTTAATTATTAACTATGCAAATGGAGCCGAATACTTTCATGGTGCAAGATCTTCTACTTTATTAGCATTTACAGCCCAGACAGGTGAAGACAAGGGAGCTTTGCTACCAATGGGCCAGCTACTAATTAAAGAGCTTTACCCCTTTAATGGTGAAGCAGGTAATGCACTGCACCCTAATGCACTGAATAGAGAGCATATTTCTTCAGTCAGCTTAAATGATTTCGGAGAGGCCTATGATTATGCAACGACGAATAACAGTTCGTGGAGCTTTGAAGAAACACAAGAAAAAATAGCTTCAAATGAAAAAGTACTCTCAGATTACGCTGAAAGTAACTCTTTAGGTACGGACTTTTTATCATTACAACCAGAAGAGCAGGCAAAAGAAATGCCTGAGTTTTTGAAGACAGTCCCTGGTAAATTAAAGCTATTAAAAGGACGCTTAGCTCGATGGAATAGCTTATCAATAACCCAAAAAAATTTAGTGACGAATGACTTTCCTGTTGTATTTGGTTTTGAAATAGCAGATAGATCAAGACTTAAACCAATTGATCAAGAGATTGGAATTAAAAATGGGGTGCTTGCTAATGAAATTAAAGTGATTTTTACAAATACAGGTAATGTAAATAAAATTAATTCGATAGTTAAATCCTCTGAAAATACAGCACATATAAAAGTTTATGCTTTTGATAGTATTAAAGATACTAGTAACCGCTCAGAAGCTAGGTCTTCAGAGCATCACGATGTCAGCTTTACATCTTCCGCTGAGGTTCATGGAAGTAACTTAATTAATGAGTGAGTCTCCTTTTAGGCATATGATAAATAATATTGTTAAAGACTTTAATTTAAATTTTGATAAAATTACTGGTGGAACTGAAAAAAAGGTTTTTTATAAACTACCTCATATTGAAATATCTGTCACGCCTGTGGAATAACAGTATGCCAGATTCTTGTTGAGTATGCTTTATTAGCTTTATCTGAATTAAATAAACCGAGGGAAAAAAGCTTTTCAAGTTTAATTAACTTTATTTAGCACAAAGTAATTTTACCCAAACAAAAAAAACGGCACAAAAGTGCCGTTAGAGGTTAAGTAACGCTTTAATATTGGATTAGTAACTTGCTTTCAATTCTTATTTAACTTCGAGTTTGTGGAGAATTATAGTATTAGCATCACCATAAATTCTTACTTTCCCACCAGTAGATTTATAGGTGGCAGTTGTAACTTTTGTGTTTTTACCGTTCCTTGATTTACTGTACTGACCCATCTGTGTTTTTTGAAGCTGATTAGCATTACCATCTTCAACATATAAGTTATCACCTTGGTAAATAACCTTGATGCTGTAAGTTTTTCCTTCAGGTAATACTTTAACTATTTCCCCACCGCTAGCATAAAGTGCTGGTGTTTCGAACTGGTATTTGCCTTCGTTAGGACATAGCATGTTCTCTGTTGCTGAGAGCACTTGTATAATATCTTGTCCATTGTATGACCAGCCAGTAATTTCATTGTCTACTTTTATTTGATCGCAAACTTTGTCGAACCGTGATGACATTTGAGTTTGTTTAGGAAATGAGCTTTCCCAATTGCTACCCCAGTTGCTTTCCCAATTACTACCCCAGTTGTTTTCAAAACTACTAGAACGGCGTGTACGATATTGATTTACTTTTTTGGGCTGGTTTTCTCCATTCCAAAAACTATTACTCCAGCCATCATTGAATGAGCTTTTAAAAGTACTTCTTGATCTATATGTGGAGTTTTCAGAATTGGTAGAACCTTTTACACACTTTCCATCAACCATTCGGGCTGAGGATGAAGAAGAGACATAACCAGAACCAGACTTTGACTGAGAATCGGTACAAGTTTCAGCGTGTGAAATTACTGAAAAAGATAAAGTGGTAGCAATTAATAATGATGATTGAATTGCAAGTTTTTTTATTTTCATGACTAATTCCTTATATTCGTTAATTTGTAGAAAATATTAAGTATTAAGAGTTTTGGTTTTTTTATTGTTTTGCTCCTTTTCAATATTTTTAACTTTGGTGTTTTATTTGATAGGGTATTTTATATTCAAAAATAATTATCAAAAGAGGGTGGTAATAAAAAGTTGGTATAAGTCACAATTATTTTTGTAACGCGTTTGATACAAATTTGTTAAAATATCACATATTAGTCTAAATCCGTTGATTCTACATGTCTTTGGATGTGGGAGGGAGGAGTTTAATTTAGCCGTTGTTCTAATTTTTGAGCTTGTGTAATTGGTATTAGATATTATTATTGCAATATATATAAAACTGGATATAACTAAATGTGCTATGTTTTGGTTTTTTAAATGAATGTTGTCTTTGAATTATGGTTGAATTAGTTGTGATGTTTTGCTTTATAAATAAGAGTGGTAAAACAGTAATGAGAAAAAAAAGCCTCTGCCTAAGAGGCTATATAGGTCTTAACCCTGCTGATTGTATTTATAATTTTTTGTTATTACAGCTATTTTTTTAATTAAGCCTCTGGTACAGCTTCTAGTGCAGCATCACAGTCCATTTTAGGTACATAGTTGTCAGTATCACCCTCTTTATGAACATAGCCTGAGCTGGTTGCTTGTAAATAACGTTTAACGGCTTCTTGGTTTAAGGTAGGGCTTTTCTCTTTCATTTTAGCGATACAGCCTACTACCTGAGCTGCTGCGATATTCGAGCTGACAATATCAGTTGACTTGTTGGGCGAAGCTATATTAAGTGCTTTTCTAATCACTGGTGCAGCTATAGTAGTTAAATGACTTACATTTTGTACAGAATAAATAGTATCTTTTATATCCTTATCTACAACCAAAATTGTTTGTGGAACAGTAAAGTGTGTAGATACTTTCGTTGGACTTTTATGGATAAGGTCATTAGTTAAATAGCCAGTAACTGAAATTACTTGTGGCAAGCAGGCTGGAAATTGTACTTTTCCAGTATAACCATTGTCACCTGTTGATGTGACAACAATTGCGCCCCTATTTATCAGTTTGTTGATCGAATCTGATATAATGCCAACTGTTGTATTTCTATTTAATACACTTGGAGTTGATGAACAGTCTGCTTTATCATAAACAATATCATTATATATTGGGGGAACGTAAATAATAGTTTCTGATAAGATATTTTTATCCAATTTGGCAAGTCCAATCATCTCAATTTCATAGGACTTCATATCGACTTGAGGAGTTGTTGTACGAGCAGTATTTACAATATCTCCAATGAAAGGCCGAGACCGTGATGCTTCACCATACAAATCATTGCTTAAAGATTCATACATTCTTGAAAATAAAATACTGGAAATTGCTGTACCTCTACCCCAATCGTCATCGGGTGCATCAATTCCGTGTGTAATAGATTTAATGATTTTTGGATCTTTTGAGCATGTAGGATCTTCCCACTTGCCATTTTGATAAATCTGTGATTCATAACGACAGTATCTGTTATTTATTACATGCTTTAGTGATTTATGATTTATAACTCCGGAGTCAAGTACAGATATATTTAATCCTCTTCCAGAATAAGGTGCATCTATTTTGGAAAATGCACTATGTTTTATTGATTTTTTTATTGTTTCAAGTTTTGTAAAAGCTTCTACTGTAATAATGTTGTTGGATTGTTTTAATATTTTATGATTGAAGAATTTGCTGATTAAAGCTAGAGAATCTTTGTCTTCATTACTGCTATTATATTCAACTATCACTTTGAATAATTCGTCAGTAGCGTCAATGCTGCCTGAAATGTCGCCAACAATTTTGTCTGTTAATTTATCTGCGCCTGGTAATTGTCTTATTTCATCTTTTGTTATAGCGAAGCAAGAAAAACTCCCTATCATACAGGCAGAAAAAAGAGTGGTTTTAATTATTTTATTCATGATAATTCCATTGGTTTTTCGTGATTAGATTTAAGTTAAAATAATTTAAGGTTTTTTTAAAATGTCAAAAATAATGCACTTTCACAATCTAGAACCGGTACAGAGTAATCATGATCATTTTGTCTTCGTGCTTGAAAGGCTGTAGAGCGAGTTAAAATTTCTTTTGCTAGACGGGGAGTAAGGTCAGGCTTTTTCTCTAGCATCAGAGCTATGCAGGCACTGACAGCCGGGGCAGCCATTGATGTTCCTGATAGGGATACTGCATAAGTAGTTAAATCATTTTCTTTAAAAAAGTTATTTGTTGACGAGATTTTATGCCCTGGTGCTGCTATGGTTGTTTCTGAAGATATGTTTGAGTCGTGGACTAGTGTGTTCTTTTCAAAAAATGTTTCATCCTCAGATGTGTAATTCTTGTGATGATTATTAGATACTGAAATAACATTTTCTAAACACGCAGGAAAGCTTTCATATCCTTCTAATGAATCATTTCCAGCTGCTGCTATAAATTGTACTCCTTTAACTTCTGTAAGATAATCTATCCATCCTTTAATTGTTTTTTCGTCATTATCTTGTAAACGAGAGTCACACTTTCCAGAGTATTTAGATAAACTTATATACATACTCATATTAACTATTTTGACACGGGATAATTTTGGATCGGAATTAAGTGTTGATAAAGCAGTAATAAAATCACCACTTACACCTCCAGAATGTGTAACTCTCATGTTTACCAGTTTCACATTTGGAGCTACACCTACAGGTGCACCACCTTTTAATGGTTGAGCGCCAATGATGCCAGCAACATGAGTACCATGTGAGTCTAAATTATTTTGCCCTTGGTAGTTATCTGGGCAAGTTTTATTAGTAGTACCTTGATCTAGATATGAAGAAAAACAGTAATGAGCAATAACATTATTTTTTAGTTGGGGATGATCCGAATTTATTCCGCTATCAATTACCGCAATGGTTACACCTTTTCCTGTGAAATCAGTTTTAAAATGAACGCCATCATTTTCTCTTTCTGTAAATCGAGTATGATTTTTTCTGAAACTTTGAAAATTATGATTTGATAGTGAACTGTTAGTTGATGTTTGAGCTGGAAGTGAAACTGATTCAATACTATTAATTTTCTTGAGTTTTAAAATATTAACTTTTGATAATTCTACACTTGCTATTTTTTTGGTTGAGCCAGGTGCAGTAGGTACTTCGAGAAGACTTTGATAAGCAACTGCATACTGATCGAGTAAACCTTTAGCAGAGTTTGCTGATTCAGCCTGGATGGTAATAATAACTACGATCTTTTGGTTATTGTCTAGAGTAGAAAGTTTTTTTAATAGATCTATTGAGAGATTTGAATCAGTACTAGAATTGGCTATTTTGATGCTTTGGTCCATTGCGGTTGCAGAGCTGTCTTTTGTGATAAAACTCTCATTTGCCATGATAAGGGATGAGCTTGTTAATAGTGCTAAGCTCATCGTTGTTAACTTGATGCTTTTCATAATGAGTCCTTTATTGTCTATTTGAAATAATTAATAGCCGTTAAAATTTCTGAAGTTTTTATGTATCTATGAAAACAAAATTGACAGGAATTTGAAAACAAAAAAAATAATATATGAGATTTGGTTCGTGTTATAGGTTTGTTGTAAATGAATTTTTTTTGAATAGTTTTTAGTTTTATTTGAATAAGGAGTGATATGTGTTTGAAAAGTTATCAATATCTATAAATATATAGTTAAATTACCTTCTAATTTGTTAATTTGTATTAAGATGTATCATTGTGTGCTGTGAATGCCCAGTGCTTGAAATGAAGGAAAGAAAGCATTATGTCTTTGTTACATTATTTTACTTCTGGCTTATTGTGGTTTGTCCAAGCTTCCACAAAAGCTTGAATAGTGTTAATGCTATTTGGGGTTGTAAAAATTTGTTATTGTAGAGTTCTGTAGTTGAGATCTTTTTTTGTTAAGTTATTCATTGTTTATTCGGGTTCTGCATCTTTGAATGCTTTTGGTTTAGTAGGAAAGCATTTACTGGTAGGCTGAAAAACTTATCAGGTAGCATTCTTTTATAGCCTCCATATTATTGGAAAAGGATTTTTGCATAGAAAAATAAAAAGTTTTGATTTGGTACAGCTTTTATTGATAAGGGTGCTATTTTTGGCGCGAATTTTTGTTTTGCCATCTTTCGTCATAATTTATCATTTTTCTTCGCTATACATGTTTGTTATAAGGCCATAATATTGAAATATACCGTTACCAATAAGTGCTCCACGAACTTTATTTGAGATGTGAGAAAAGTTGTTAAATCAATATAACTAACATGTGAGGATGAAATGCGTTTATTTACAAAGGCTTTGATATCGTTTTTGCTAGTCCCGCTATCTTGTCTAGCAGATGATGATGCAATGATAAGAAATATATTTAGTAAATATCATGTTAATGGTACGATAGTTGTTTCCTCTTTAGATGACCAAAAAAAATTATCTATAATAAGAAAAGAAGTCGCCAAGGATTTGTACCGGCATCAACATTTAAAATTTTGAATACATTGATTGCTCTCGATGAGGGGGTAATTACTGATAAAGTTATTTTTAAGTGGGATGGAAAAGACAAAGGCTGGGAGGCTTGGAATAAAGATCAGACACTAAAATCAGCTTTTGGTTTTTCATGCGTATGGTGTTATCAGCAAATTGCCAGTAAGGTAGGTAATGCACGCTATTTTAAGCACTTTACACAGATAAATTATGGAAATGGTAAAACTGGACCTGATGTACAACGTTTTTGGCTTGATGGTGACCTAAAGATATCTGCGCTACAACAGATTGACTTTATACGCAAAGTTTATGAGGAAGAACTTCCATATGCTAAGAAAGATATAACAGCACTTAAACATATAATGATTCAGGATAGTAATGATAACTATACATTATATGCAAAAACAGGCTGGTCTCAAAAAATTGGTTGGTTTGTTGGCTTTGTAGATACTAAATCGGGCCCTTGGTTATTTGCATTAAACATTGATATGCCTGATATTAAACAAGCGCCAATTAGAAAGAAAATTGTTGTTGAAACATTACAAGCTAAAAATATTTTATAGCCCTTAACAACTCCTTATAAACTTAATGATTGTAGTTTACCCTTCACAATCGACCCTGTAAATATTTCTGTGTATCCGCCCAGTTTTAAATATAGGGTCTAAGTCTATCTTCAAACTCAATCATAAATCGATTGAGCGCGGCTTTCCAGTTTCGAATC
>NZ_AUAF01000164.1 GCF_000428585.1 Zooshikella ganghwensis DSM 15267
GGAGACAACGATTGGTCAGCTAGTAGAAAGGTTTAATATTCAGCGAACCAAAGGCAGAACACTATGGAGCTTGACTAATCGAATTACCCGCAAGCTATTATCACACAGTTTGTGTGTATTATTTAATAGGAACCAAGGCAATGCTCCTCTTCAGTTAGCTAAATTAATAGGCTAAAAAGTCGAGCATCGCGTTATTTTAAATAAAAAGGGAATTCTTTACGTAATATCTAACAATTTGGTAATGTAGCTGCGCTAGTCTTTCTGTTGTTATTTTAGCTGAACTGGCTAAAAATACGACAAAATTAGCATGTTGTAGTGTTTTTTAATAAGTTACATGCCTCAAGTTATGAAACGACAAATAACATTAAAACGCTAGAGCCTTTACAGTCCGTTTAGGGAGAAAATTAATGAAGGCGTAGGGTGTACGTCGTTAACATATTGGATAAATAGGTATGAACTGATTGAAAAAGTATAACTCACGTATAGTAAGTATTTTAAGCGATTCGTATTGTTGCTCAAAAAATTCTGGCAGAGTTATAAATATAAGCTGCAATTACTTTCAACATTGTTTATCCCAAAGCTAGTATTGAGGGGATTATGAAAGCCAAAAAAGGTTTATTAGCAGGATTGATCACAGCGTCAATGTTAACTGTTGCGTCTGGTGGTTATGCTGACCAAAAGATCAAAAATGTCATTTTGTTGATTGGTGATGGAATGGGACCTCAGCAAGTGGGTTTGCTGGAGTCTTATGCGCGACTTGCACCTAATTCGATTTATAAAGATAAGCAAGGAAAAACAGCGATCACAAAAATGGCTGAAGAAGGTGTTGTTGGGTTATCAATGACTTATCCTGCGGGTGGCGTAGTTGTTGATTCCGCGTGTTCAGCAACACAGCTATCATTGGGAGTGTTAGCTGGCTCAGAAATGATTGGTCTGGATGATCAAGGTAATGTTGTAGAAACTGTATTGGAAAAAGCTAAAAAGCTTAATAAAGCAACAGGCTTAGTTTCTGATACGCGTTTAACTCATGCTACACCAGCCTCTTTTGCTGCACATCAACCACACCGTTCACTCGAAAATAAGATTGCAGTGGATATGCTTAACGTGGGGCCTGATGTCATGCTGTCTGGTGGTTTACGACACTGGATACCTGCTTCAGTTAATGCTGATAAAGCTAGCAAACAAAGTGTTGCCAAACTGGTGGGTAACAATGTTGCTATCAAGTCAAAGCGTAAAGATGAGCGGAACTTGCTGTTGGAAGCGCAAAAGAAGGGGTACCAGCTTACATTTGACCGTGACCAGTTAAGCAAGGTTAAAGAGGGTAAAGTGCTGGGCTTATTCAGTAACTCAGGCATGATGGATGGTATTGCTTATACCCATAATAAAGATAGCAAGCAGCGTCATGAGCCGTCTTTAAAAGAAATGACGACAAAAGCAATTGATCTGCTTTCAAAAGATAAAGATGGCTTTTTCCTGATGGTTGAAGGTGGCCAGATTGACTGGGCAGGGCACAATAATGATGTAGGTACGATGCTTCATGAAATGATAAAGTTTGATGAAGCAATTGGCGCTGTTCTGGACTGGGCTAAGGGGCGTGATGATACTCTAGTGGTATTGACGGCAGACCATGAGACCGGCTCATTTGGCTTCTCTTATTCGGCTCACAACTTGCCAAAAGCTCAAAAACTACCTGGTGCAGGCTTTAAAGGCGCTGATTATGCTCCGTTCTTCAATTTTGTTAAGCCTAATGTGCTAGATAATATTTACAGTCAAAATAAGACATTTGGAGATATGGTAGTAGATTATCAGGCGCTACCAAAAGCCAAACAAACACCTGCTGCCTTAGCTAAAATTATTAGTGATAGTACAGGTTTTAAAGTCACTGAAGCTCAAGCGAAGGCGATTCTTGCAGATCAAAAAAATCCATTTTTTGTTAAAGGACATAGTTACCTAGGGGCAGAAACCTTACCTAAAGTAAATGACTTTGCTGCATTTTATGTTTATGGTGAAGAAATCCGCTATAACCTGATTGGTCGAGCATTATCTCAACAGCAGAATGTTGTTTGGGGAACGGGTACACATACACATACACCGGTTGCGGTATTTGCTTATGGCCCTGAGGAAGCTACGCGTACTTTTTCGCTGTTACAACATCATGCAGATGTAGGACAAAAGCTAAAAGCCGCATTGCAGTAAACGCGTACCTGCTTAGTTAAAGAGAGATGGGAGATGCCTAAAACCTAATGGTGGTAAGGCATCTCTCTTATTAAAATCACAATACGTTATTTATACTTTGGTGCTATACAGTACCTGTTGTTCATTCCCTCATGATTTTATTTTGCTAACCTTTACTTGATTTACACGAATTTTGCCATGGAGAGCTTGCTGAAATTGGCAGTTACTGGGTAAAATCGCTGTTTGTTTGTGCATAGGTTATCAGTTTGAGCATTGCACTTAGTTTTTGTCGATGCATTATCACTTGGTTATAGAATATTCATAGTATGTTATGAGTGATTGCTTAACCGTTAAAAGATAGATTCTATATTTTTTGCTAATCTATTCTGACTGATTTGGCTTGTTCATTTGACCTAGGCTAGTGATGATTTAAGGTTTGTATAAAACATCGCGTGTTTCATAAGTGCTGACTTTTGATCGTAATCTACCACACAAGCTATGTACTGCTATTTGAGCTAGATATCGTTGTTTAAGTTAGGTTAAGTAGTGCGACAAGTGTTAATCATAAACCCATAAAAACTCATTGAACGTATTTTTTGGTAGATGCAGTGAGCTGCTGATCTAAGTGTATAAATGATAACTGATCCACATGAGCGCATGAGCTAGTAGGTTACAACGTGCGTGATAATGTAAAGAAAGATAAGATACTTTCATGAGCGCAAAAAGATTACTGGTTGAGGATTTCGAATGTTAATGGTGTTACGCAAAACGGCTTTTTCCCTGCTGCTTAGTATGTGTGTAATAGGGCAGAGCTTTGCTGAGCATCCTGATGATCCATGGGAAGGTTTTAACCGGTCTGTTTTCCAATTTAATGAAACAGTTGATGATAATTTCTTTAAGCCTGTAGCTAAAGGTTATCGTTATGTGACGCCGGACCCTGTAGAGCAATTGGTGACTAATTTTTTTAGCAATATTGGTGAAGTGCCCAACATTATTAACGATATACTTCAGCTAGAAGGAAAACAGGCAGCCAATGATACGGGGCGCCTACTGGTGAATTCAACGATTGGTATGCTGGGGTTACTCGATGTTGCTGAGCATATGGGGCTTGAGAAAAACTACGAGGACTTTGGTTTGACCATGGGACACTGGCAGGTACCTCGTGGGCCTTATCTGGTGTTGCCTCTCTTTGGACCAAGTACAGTTCGCTCTGCAACAGGTATGGTACCTGATAGTTACATGAATCCCATTCGTTATGTTGACAATGTACCTACTCGTAATGTGCTGTATGTTATGAAGGTAGTGGATAAGCGAGCAGGGTTGTTGAAGTCTGAAGATTTGATATTGGGTGATAAGTACACATTTATTCGTGATACTTATATACAAAACCGTGAATTCTTACTGACTGGCGAGCAGCCAGAAGATGATTTCTAACAAAGATACTATCAATATTGCTAAATACCTAATGGCGGTATGTTGTTTCATACCGCTTTCAAGTTAGCTATCATATCTATTACATAATTTTATCAATCTTCAATGCGACTTCGTATAATTCATCTGTTGGCTTTTGAGTGACTCGAATAACTGTGCCCTCAGCAATAAAGTCAGGAAAATCTTCGCGCTCAGATGGAATCGTGATTTCCAATAAACTACCTTCCGTTAGAGAATTTTCAGACTCAAGAAGTACGCCAGTGCTACTTAGATTGATGCATTTCACTGACATTGATGTAAGTGTGTGGTTACCCTCACTACAACCCAGTGCTTTGAGTTTGGCTTCAGTCTCCATCCTCATTCGAATAAAGCCTCGTTTTTCTGTATAAAACTGGTTACTTAGGTTCATGGATAACCTCATTCTATAAACACCCCTTCAGTATAAGCATAGGCGTTAAAAGTACGGTTGGTTGTGTGTTATTGTCTGATGTTGGTTGACGCATAAAAATTATTGCTTATTTAAAAATCACTCTTGCTGTCTTTTATATAAAAGAGTAATGTTGCCCACCTCATGTAATGCAATTAGTGATTAGCCAGATTTATAGTGAGCAAACTCACATAACTGGGTTGAGCAACATAAGAAAGACCTATTCTTTAAAGAATAGACAAAGCTTGCGAAAAGCAGGTATTGCAAGGTCCGTTTATGAATACCAACAGTAGTAAGCTTTTGGTGATTGACGATGAACCCATTGTCCGTGAAAGCATTGTGGCTTACCTTGAAGACAGTGGCTTTGCAATCACTCAGGCTGAAAATGGTGAAGAAGGCATTCAGGTTTTTAAAGAAGAGCATCCAGATCTGGTGATCTGTGATTTGCGTATGCCTAAATTAGATGGTTTAGGTGTTTTAAAAACAATTCGTGGTATATCGCCGAATACTCCGGTGATTGTGGTATCAGGTGCAGGTGTTATGTCTGATGTCGTGACAGCATTGCGACTGGGTGCCAGTGACTACTTGATTAAACCGATAGGCGACTTAGAAGTACTTGAGCATTCAATCAATCGGTCCCTGATAAATGCGCAGTTATTGCAGGACAATCAGCGTTATCGAGAAAACTTGGAAGAAGCCATTCAAACACTGCGTAATAGCCTGGCAGAATTACAAGCAGATCAAAAAGCTGGTCGGCAGGTTCAGTTGAAAATGCTACCGCAAAGCCCTTTCGCAACGACTGACTATGTTTTTGCTCACCATATAAACCCTTCACTTTATCTAAGTGGCGACTTTGCAGATTACTTTCCACTTGGAGAGCATCGGTTTGTCTTTTATCTAGCCGATGTTTCTGGTCATGGTGCTTCATCAGCATTTGTCACAGTTCTGTTAAAGCATATGACTATGCTCTTTGTAGAGGAGTGTGAGAAACAAGGTCGGTCTGAGCAGGCATCGCCAGCAGAGTTGCTGGACTATCTGAATCAAGGGCTGATTAGTGCTGATCTTGACAAGCACGTCACGATGTTTTGTGGAATTCTTGATACGCAGTGTCATCAATTGACATATAGTTATGGGGGGCACTTTCCGTTCCCTTTGTTTGCAACACCTGATACCGAGTATTACCTGGAGGGGCATGGTCTACCTGTAGGACTATTTGATGATGCGACCTACGCAAATACGGTAATGGACTTGCCGATGCAGTTTTCATTAACTATCTTTTCTGACGGTATCATTGAGGTTTTACCTCAAGAACGACTGAAAGATAAAGAAGCGTATTTGCTGTCTATTATTAGTGAAGGAGCATCAACGGTTGGTGCAATTGTACAAGCACTGGGCTTGGATAAAATGCAGGATGCACCAGATGATATAGCCTTACTGGTGTTGGCTAGGAATATGTCATGACAGCCGGAAAAATACAGTTTGCCGAAAATGAAGGAACGTATGTTCTAAAATTTGTGGGTGATGTAAGGTTAACGCTCTGCTCCACCCTGGATACGTTTCTGGATAAAATGTTTGCCCAGCCTGATTTTAAATCAGTCATCGTTGATTTAACTGAAACTGAGGGAATAGACAGTACATCACTTGGTCTGTTAGCAAAACTCTCTATTCAGGCGAAGAAAAAACTGGGTCTGGTGCCTACCGTAGTGTCTACCAATGAGGATATCACTCGAATTTTGCTGAGTATGGGCTTTGATCAGGTTTTTATTTTGGTCCGTGAGCAGGCTCAGCCATCTCAATCTCTCCAGGAAGTGCCTGTTGAAGAGTGTTCAGAAGAGTCAGCAAAGAAAAAAGTGCTGGATGCTCATAAAGTGCTGATGAGTCTGAATGAAAAGAACCGGCAGGCATTCAAAGATCTAGTGAAGTCACTAGAGTGTGATGGTTAACAACCACTATATCCCTTCAATATGACCAAGTCAGCAGCAGGCAATGATTAGCTCTGCTGCTGTCTGTCGTGCGCTAGTAAAGCGGACTTAACTTATTTTCCAGCTTAACTTGGTCAATCGCAAAATTGCGAATACCTTCAGCCAGCTTCTCTGTGGCCATTGCATCCTCATTCATAGCCCAACGGAAACTCGCTTCATCAACGGCAGGTTTAGCGATTGCTTCGCCTAGGTGTTCTGGGTTGAGTTTTTGCTCAAGCTGTGCGTTGGTCGATGCTAGCTCATCAAGTAACTGTGGGCTGATTGTCAGGCGGTCACAGCCTGCTAGCTCCTGAATTTCACCAATATTTCTGAAACTGGCGCCCATCACAATTGTTTTATAGCCATGCTGCTTGTAAAAGTTGTAGATTGCTGAAACGGATTGTACGCCAGGATCTTCTGCTGCAGTGTATGATTTACCAGTAGCTGCTTTGTACCAGTCTAAAATTCGGCCAACAAAAGGCGAAATCAGGTAAACGCCTGCATCTGCACAAGCTGCTGCTTGGGCAAAGCCAAACATCAGCGTTAGGTTACACTGAATACCTTCTTTCTCTAATATTTCAGCGGCACGGATACCTTCCCAGGTTGAAGCAATTTTAATCAGAATTCGTTCGCTGCTGACTCCTGCATCAGCATATAGCGCCATAAGTTGCTTTGCTTTAGCAATGGTAGCTTCTGTATTAAACGAAAGGCGGGCATCTACTTCTGTGGATATACGGCCAGGAATAACCTGCAAGATCTCTTTACCAATACTCACTGCCAGTTTATCACAGGCATTAGCAAGCATTTTTTGTTGGCTTCCACCCTGTCCTTTAGACCAACTAATGGCGTCATCTATGAGTGATTGATATTGAGGAAGCTCGGCGGCTTTAAGAAGCAGTGAGGGGTTTGTTGTTGCATCCACGGGTTGGTATTTTTTTATGGCTTCAATATCACCAGTATCTGCAACCACTGTAGTAATTTGCTTTAGTTGTTCCAATTGGTTTTGCATACAGATATAAACTCCGTGAGTGCAAGGGTTTGTAATGTGGGTGGTTAGTATAACATGCTGGTTAAGAAATGTAGTTACCTAACTAGCAGTAAGTGCTGCAGCTGCTTGCAGGGTTTGTAGACTGCTTCCTGGTTTACAGGCATTTTCACTTAAATATCGACGGAACTGCCTGCCTCCTGGTTGTCCTTGAAATAAACCAAGAATATGCCGGCTTAAATGGTGCAAGCGAGTACCACTATCCAGCTCTTTTTCGATATAAGGATAAAACTGGCTAAGAATTTCATGGCGAGAGGGAATGGGGTGATGGTCATTAAAGCAAAGTGCATCTGCTTGAGCCAGGATATATGGATTTTGATAGGCTTCACGACCAATCATCACCCCATCAATATGTGATAGGTGCTGTTGCACTGCCTCCATTGTATTAACGCCACCATTTAGAATGATTTCTAAGTGAGGGAACTCTTTTTTAATGGCATAGACCCACTCGTATTTAAGCGGGGGGATTTCTCGGTTTTCTTTTGGGCTTAATCCTTCGAGAATTGCAATGCGTGCATGAATAATAAATGTTTCACAGCCTACAGCAGAAACTGTTTCAACAAATTGGCAGAGCTGTTCAAACTCTTCTCGGCCATTGATACCAATTCTGTGCTTCACCGTAACAGGAATTGAAACTGCTTTTTGCATTTGAGCGAGACAGTTAGCGACAGTCTCAGGCTCAGCCATTAGACATGCTCCAATTCGCCCATTTTGCACACGATCACTTGGACAGCCGACATTCAAATTTACTTCGTCATAGCCCCAGTCTTCAGCCAGTTTGGTGCATGCAGCAAGCTCTTCTGGGTTTGAACCTCCAAGTTGTAAGGCAACTGGATGTTCTTCAGGGCTGTAATGTAAAAAGCGTTCACGGTCGCCATGGAGCAGTGCACCTGTTGTGACCATTTCGGTATAAAGTAGCGTGTGACGAGTAATCAAACGTAAGAAGTAGCGTTCATGACGATCGGTCCAGTCCATCATGGGCGCAACGCTGAGAGTCCGGTTTAGCTTTTTACTACTTTTATTAGCCATATCAACTAGTTATCGATTACTTTTGAATCAAACATTCGTTTTAAAAAGTCGCCAAAATACGCTAAATTACAGCTTTCGGTGTACCATTCTTAAGATGGTACACCGCACAAAGGAGCTGTATAAATGTTGACCATTGTAAGGCGTCCTCGAGCAAATGGAAGCTCTGCCTATCGGGCCGTGGTGAGAGTAAAGCGTAAAGGCAAAATTGTCTATTCCGAATCAAGAACTTTTGACCGTGAACGGCTTGCACGGGCATGGGGTAAGCGGCGTGATTTGGAGTTGCAGAGTGTTGAAGGCTTAGAAAAGCTCAAGGCAGCTAAGTTGACCCTGGCTGAACTGATTACCCGGTATATTGTTGAAGTTGATGCTATCAAACCATTTGGTCGTAGTAAGCGCTACACCCTTGAGTCGTTATCAGCCTTAGATCTGGCTAGAAAAATTGCCATCGACTTGACCAGCGCGGATGTGATTGAGCACTGTAAGATTCGCCAGTTAAAGGGGGCAGGGCCTGCCACTGTCATTCAGGATGTGCACCATTTTAGGGCTTTATCATGCCGGGTGGGGGCTGCCAATTACTACCTATGCTGTGGATTCCGCGAAGCCAGTTCTTAACCAGCTTGGGTTAATTGGTAAGTCAGGCCGAAGAGGTCGACGAATCAATCCTGAGGAAATTCAACAGTTGTTGTTAGCGTTTCATGAACGGGGAGGGAAGCGACAATCCAGTATTCCGATGGCAGATATTTTTGAATTTGCTATCGAAACGGCCATGCGGCAAAAGGAAATATGTAATATTCGCTGGGAGGATCTCAACAAGGACAAAAAAACAATCCTGATCCGTGAACGCAAGGATCCCAAAAATAAACACAATAACAACCAGGTTATGCCTTTATTGGGTAAATCGTTTGAGATTATTTTGAAGCAACCACGCATTGATGACAGAATTTTTCCATATAACTCTAAATCTGTCGGGGCCGCATTTTCTCGAGTCGTCAGAAGTCTTGGAATATCTCGACTTTGGCCATTTAACTTAAGCAAGCATGCTTAAATAATGAGCAGAATTTGATTTTTTTGGTAGAAAACAAGCAGAATAACTGGAGTTCAAGTGGCAATGAC
>NZ_AUAF01000165.1 GCF_000428585.1 Zooshikella ganghwensis DSM 15267
GCTTGTCATAATGGCCATAGCGCTTACGATAGGGCTTTGGAACGATTCTAAGGTGCGTATATAGATCACCACCTTCTTGTTTATCTTCATACACTCGTTGATAAACCGTCTCGTGGTGTAACGAGGTGTTTTCATGTTTTTTTAAATAGCCTACAACTTGCTGTGGACTTAGCTCCTGGCGAATCAGTTTTACAATTTTGACGTGTATTTCATCGGATACTTTCCGTGCTTTATAAGCTGATGATCGTCTGTCATCTGACAGCTGCTGTGCCTGTTTGGGACGATATCCTCGAAGTCCTTTATTACGCATCAACTCACGAGAGATGGTTGATGGATTTCGTTCCAAGTTCTTAGCAATTTCTTTTTGATTTAATCCTGCTTTTAAAAGCGAATAAATCTGGTATCGTTCATGCTCAGTCAGCTGATTGTAGTTCACAGTGCTTCATCTCTTGGTCGGGAGAAGCGCAAACTCTATCAGCTGGCTTCTCTAATGCCAATTGCACTTATTATCCGAAACTGCGGCTAATTAATTTAGCTCTTAGCATTAAAATGCAGCCTAGCACCAACTCAACAACAGTCGCAAAAATGTTTGCTTTATTTGCTGCAGGGATATCACCATAGCCACCCGCTTCAGCCATATACAGCTTATAAAAAACAAAGTGGTAAGCGAGGTCAGCAAGAGCATAAATAACCACAAACAAACCCACACATGCTACAAGCCCTGTTTCAAGGCTAGCGCTAGCGTTGAATTCTTTAAGCTGCCCTGCAGACATATACTTCAAAAGCGCGTTAGGAAAAAACCACATGAGTAAAGCAAGACTAACCCCTACGATAAACGGAATTAGATTGAATATTACATTAGCAACCTTGATCTTTTCATTTTCAATTAAGTATGGATAAAAACTAGGTATCGACTGTAGCATTGTAAATAAAAGAACAAGCGCTCCAACACGTATGGCTATTTCTAAAATATTTCTTTCCACTGTAGCCCCTCAAAAAATAGCAGCACATTTATTTTTTAACGTATTAGAGTAATCGCTACATATATTCACATAGCATCATAGTCTTTTATCCCAATTAAAAAAGTGAGCATCATAAAATAATTGAGTAAAAGAGTCGATAAGACTAAACCAACGATTATTCCTAATAGCACTGAGAGCCAAACCTTATATCTATATAAAAACAGCTCGACATAAATAGTGACGAAAAGTAAAAGGCTTCCTAAAGAATAGAACAAAACTAATGGACCTATTGACCCAAAAGCTCCAAACTTATAAACCAGCCCCAGTACAATCGGTATTAAGAACGTTATAGCTGTGATGTATAATGTTCGTTTCAAAATAGTCAACATCTATCGCCTAAACTGGGGTGAACCTAACCAAAGTATGATCCTCACCTTCAAGCTCTTGGTCAATAATCTGTGCGATTACATCCCAATCACCACCCGCCAAACCAGCACCAATGAGCGGGTAGCCAATTCTCAGCCCTGAAAATTGCTGCTTAACTGTACTCATTACTTTCCGAATCGCCTCATAATCCGCTTTAACACCAGCTCCTCGCCAATGAAACTGAGTATAAGCATTGACAATAGTAAAACGATGCCCGTTTTTTTCTACTTCAGTGAATGAGTACGTTCCCAGCTTCTCTCGTGCACCTTTTTCTGTTTTACAATCCGCCGCATAAGCTTCAGGGAACACATTTTTTATCGTTAACGCAATGCCTTTACCCATCTGGCACTGACAGTTACAACCATGAATAATAACATCAAACACACCTTGCATGGCCAACTGAATAAGGTCACCACTCGTTTCTTTCATGACTACCCTCTAGGGAAAAGTTTCGATTCACACAAAAGCTGCGAGTTAATAATACACTACAATTGTACCCAATTTCATGACTTCGCCTTACAATCAATAACTGGTCACTATTGTAGGCTAAAGCCATGAGGGGCTAAGGAATCGACGTCACAAGGCTACGATCTGTTACAAGACAGGATTTTAAAATGGTTCCGCAACAGGGTGGTGTGGGGAGAGCTGGGTAGATACCAGCTCTTACCCGATTGTGTTTAGCTTTCTCTGACAATCTGCTGCCTGTTATTGATGGCAAATTTGAGGTTTTTGAACCTATCTTTTTCTGAATGACTTACATGTCCTAAAACTATGTACGACTGACCAGAACTCAGCTCTAAGTCTTTAAGGTCTTGATGTAAATTAATCCATGGGATGTAAGAGCTTTGCTCCTCAGTTTCTGCATAGCATTGAATTGAAACTGGATATTGTTCGACTTTGGAGCTTTTGACTTGCTTCACTGTTACTCGAATTGCAATAGGATACTCGATTCGACCACGAGATAATCGATTGTATAGGACATGGTATCTTTCATCGTCATAAAAGAAATCTTTCCACATTACCAACCTATCTTTGTACTGAATCTTGACCAATGACTCAAATTCTTTCACATCACTTCTATCTTGGATCAGGCTACGCACTCTGGATATTCCAGCTGCAGATTTACAATAAGAGGCAAGTCTTTGCTTAGTTTCAACAAATTCTTTCCCTAAAGATGAGCTCTCCGGTTCAGTCGCCATCTTATCCGATAATTTATTTAGCTGTGTTCTAGTTTGTTCTAGAAGGTTTAGCCTAAATGTAAAGGAACCATCTTGCATATCTTCAAAGATATCAGGAACATTCTCCACATCTCGGGAGTCATCAACAAAAACCTTTACTGCACCTGAAATCGAATTCATACATTCTGATGCATGACAGCAATCTTTAGCCAATTTTAAATATGGTGGAACGACAGTATTAGTTGCATGTCGGGTATGACCGGAATTATATTCAACACGAGTTCTACAACGCGGATCTTCACAAAACAAACTTCCATTATCAGCTCTCGATAGCTCTTGAATATTTTTTACCGTAGCCGTCTCAAATCCACGTTTATACGCGCAAAACATTTTTATACCTTTAGCCATATACACCTTCCATTGACAAATTCTCTTATATATGGGAACTGAAAGCGACTCTTTCAAGACTTTGCTGTATATGGGGCAAACATAATGCTCAAAGCAGTGGTGCGAAGCACCCGCTGCCTTTGCTTGTTATGTGCATTAGTAGGAATTTCTAATATCAATAGCTTCTTCTATCCAGTTAGCGATGTTCTCACTAATATACTTGTAGACTCCTTGACTGTTGGACTGTGTAGGTTTTTTCAGCTTTACGACACTAGATAGTTTTTTCTCATCAATTTCGAAATCGTCAAATGGATTTCTGCCTTCACTACCCTGTTCACCAGAACTATTCTTTAGCTTGTGAATCTGAATTCCAAGAACACCTTTCCCAGACTCCCATGCTTTCTTGATTTCATATTTAATCCATTTCCTACCCGCTGTTTTCTCCCCAACTAGCACAATAACGCAGGATTTACCCGTCATTTGGTCATCAATCCATTTTTGAATGGCGCTATCACCGCCTTTTTTTACTTCTTCCCAATCGTTATCGCTTGCAGGCTGGTTACCTTCAACTGAACCAATATTTCTTACTGTCGAAGCTCTCCAGTTATCATTTGCGTAATGAAAACTATAAAATGCTTTTCTAGTCATAATAACTCCTTATTTTGTTAAATCAGAAATAAAGTCAATTAGATCTTTGACTTTTTCATCTAGGGAAACTTCTGCATCAGACAATCTATTTAAATATTTTTTTGCCATATTTTGGTCTTGATAATACTCACCAATAGAAGGCAAAATCTTTTCATATATTTCTTGGGCGGCGTGTCTTGTCGATGCCACGGGTATACAGATATTTCCCAAAGAATGTGAAATTTCAAACTCGCGGATTACCCCTCCAGCAATAACAACTTCTCCATCACTGTTCTTGTTACCGAAGATAAATATTGAAATTCCAGACAACGAGATCATTTTATGTCGATATTCATCCCACAACTCAGAAAGGTCTTTTTTTCCAGTCTTGAATTGTGGAAACGGTCTTAATATTAATTGAGAGTCTGAGTATTTTAGCGGCTTTGAATATATCGCTTCTAAAGCTCCATTAATAACCGAGCTGCCAACTCCCCAGCCGAATCCATTAACAATCCTGTAATTACTTTCTATCAAGGCACGAGATAACTTATGAATAAACTCAATTGACTCCTGTTTTTCATAAGGCTCGTAAACTTCTGCACTACCAGAAATAAAGATTGTTCTCTTTTTAAAGCGAGACTCAATCTCACTCAGTATTTCAGTTATTTCTTTGTAGTCACTGACAAGTAGTGTTTTTATTCCATACCTTTTTAGGTCATTTATAATCAGCTCTTGCTTTCTGCTGTTGTAGTCAAATGTTGCTTTATCCGGATTGTTGCAATCGCCAAGAACTGTACGCTTAGTTATACAGTAATGCTGTTTTTTATCTTCAGAGTATCGGAAATTAAGCCGACTTAGTACATAATCAAGATTCGGGTCTGTAAAGCTAAAACCTAAGAATAGGAATGTTTTTGTTGTAAGTTCACCTGTGAGAGCGTTGATAAATGGCTCGTGTGTCTGGTGATATTGCTCATATTGCTCTTTAGTTATTATTGCCTCAGCCGAACAAGAAACATCTCCATGCATTTTAAATATTACGACGTCTCTTTTCGGTTTGTTACTAAGCAGTTGTTTGATATTGTGCTTTGTATCTGGAACTTTACCCTCTGCTAGGAATGCTTTCTCAATTAGTTCATCGTAATTTGTTGTCCATACAGATGAAATAGGAAGTCTCGCTAAAATTCTATGGTTATCAGTTTCCTCAGTTTCTCCAACAAACTCCTCCAATATTTTCCGGCAGACTTTTGACTTGGTTCTGTTTTCATTTACATGAAACTGCGCGAGTGAAACAAGATCAGATTCAACATTAACATCTAACCCCAAATCAAATGCAATTTCGCTCATCAACTCTTGCCAATTGACGAACCCAGCAGGGATGGACATACCTGCACCAGCAAAAATCGCCGCAGTCCCTTCGTTCAAATCTTTTACGTAATCTCGTATAAAGATTTCAATTTCTCGATCAAAAGCCATTTTCCTGCTTCCTAGCCAATATTTTCACTTCCAGCAATGAGCACATAACTATTAATGCACGTCACTCTGACGTAATATACCACGTCACTTTATTTATTGACTCACCCAACGCTCTCCCACAATACCCACTCAACACTTCCTGCATAGTTCCATACAACTTTCCATTTTAGGGTAAAGTCGTCGCACAACCACCCCAAAGCACAGCGGAGTAAACAATGTCCCTATAATATCCTTGTTAAAAGTTTGTTGCATGTTAGTCAGCAACTCCATGCAATGACTGGTTAACATCGATAGCATAACTGATCACAGCAATAAGCTTATAAATTAAATTTTGTTCTTGAGCAGAAATGTCTTTAGACAACATTGCTTTATATAGGTCCATTTTTGCCTGATTAAGCTCTGTCTGATCAAAGGTATGATCAGTAAACTGATCACACAATTGAGTAAAAATATTAAAGCCAAATTTATTTTGTAGCGCGGTTATTACCGGATACAACTCAAACTCAATACTACCAACAATGTCAGGTTGGTGTTTAACGAGAGATGATTTACCTACTATCAGATCGTATGCCATATTTTTTTTAGTTTAACAATTAATGAACGTCATTCTGACGTAAAACATTACGTCACTTTAATGAGGTTGTTCGCCGGCTCATCCAGTAACCCAGCAACACCACCCAACGCTCTCCCACAATACCCACTCAATACTTCCTGCATCGTGCCATACAACAGCCCATAATCCCGCTGAAAGTTTTGGTGATGAACACCCAACAGTTGTGCCCTTTTGTAATCTGAATAAAACTCACAGGTCCATTGTTGGTGTTTGCGTTCCTCAATCGCAATATTGCACATCGTCACTAGCCGTATACATCGAATACGACTCTTGAGGTATGTATCATCCAATTGTTCCACTAACATGGCATACAGTCGATCGGCTACACGTGACTTATACGTTTCCGTTTTAGCATGATCTGGAGCGTAGCAATACATTCCCCATTCCCGAATGGGCTTAGGCAACTTCGCCACGGCATCCTGGACAATGCCCTTTTCTAAACTCCGGCCAATTTGGTCCAGGTTATCAACCGAGCCATTCCCCTCGCACTGAACCAAAGGCTTAGCCCTCATACTCATAAACGCTTCATGCCAGGCTATTTTGGCTGAACGCCAGGGTAACATCAGGTTAGGTCCATTTTTTTGTTCTGTAGGCTGATAGGCGTCAGTTGTAGCCATTTGCACATTACCATTGGCCATCTAATCCCCTCCCCTCAGTGAATCGTCGAGTTCAACGCTTCGTCTAACGTGTCGTAGGTTGGAATCCGTTTCACGATGATCTGCCCCTCGTCACCCCAATACTTACTGACGCGTCCATCCCAGATATGGGCATCGTCCACGAACAAAGCATCCAGTAAACCTTTTTCTAGATTGTCCTTATCTGGTGTCGATTGGTGAGGCTGTCCTCGCATCTCCGCCCGTTTTTTCTTCGACCATGACTTGGGCATGGGTAACACGAAAATGAGATGGTAGCCGCTCTCAGGCAGTTCAATAGACAACGCCCGTAGTGCATCTTTGTACATACGGTACTGCATGACACAGGGTCGCTGTTTCCATTTGTCTGCTCGGGTCATACGGGGCTTGGTGTTGGGTGTAATGGCGTAGGCTTGATTCATAAGGCACTCGTAGTATGTGACAGATTTGTTTCAAGGAAGAGGTCTAGGCGGGGGTTTTCACAAATTATCACAGAGTTTTCACATGTATATTTGTGAAAACTAATACTTCTGTAAGTGTTTAATATATAAATAAAAAAAATAATAAAATATATATAAATAATAGTTTTCACATTTTCACATAAAAAGTACCCCCCCTGGCTTTTTTCTGGGGTCTTTCTAGGGGACTTTAGGAATTCTTGTGAAAATGTGAAAAGGCCATTTTTTCTAATAAAATCAAGGAGTAATTTTAACATGAGTTCATGTGAAAACTCGTGAAAACTTGTGAAAACCCCTTGATCCGTGGCCTCAGCAGAAATTGGCATGCACATAAGCCATCCTCGGACGTCCACCGGTTGGTTTAGCCACCTGGATTAATCGGGCATGCCCTCTGGAACAGATGTCGTCTAATATCTCCTTGCGCTCTTTACCACGCATCTTAGAGAAACTAGGATTACGACCAATTTCATAGAGGGTGAGACCGCGTTCCTTTGCCTTCTCAATTTCATGAACGCATTCTTTCAATTGAGTTTCAAAGGAGGAACCGCCTACACGGTTCACTACGGTATCTACCATATAATAATCGTGATAGCGAACATAATCAATAGCCCAATCCGTCACCTGTCGTGTAATCGTCTCCGCAAACGGATCGACCGACAGGGCCAGAATTAACGCAATCCGCATGGCCTTTTCTCGGGTGCGCCCCAGCAGTACTTCGATACCGAATTGTTCCAGCTCATCCATCTTCTGAATGATTTCCTGGTCAAGCGCTTTTAATCGCTGGAGCGCGGACTCCTCGAACACGAGAATATTCTGTGCGGGCTTATTTTCTGGGGGCATATGGCTGGTTAAGTTACCGGCCAAGTTCTCCCGAATGGTCGCCACCCACTTGGTAATGTTCTCAGGTACCTCGATTAATCCAGGATCACTCGACACCTGTCGTTTTAATTGGCTTTCCATGACAATAAAGCGTCCGAGGAAACCGTCTTTCACTAATTCCGGTGACAGTGCACCATAAAAGGTACCCGGTGTCGTCAGTGCTAAAAGCGTTAACGCGGGATGCTTAATACACCGCTTGCGCATCTCTTCTGCAGCTTGCTTACTCATACCCATGGTTGAGTACACTGGTGGGTAAAGTGAAGACCCACACTTGCTCCAGGCCTCGACCAGTCGGGTAATCGCCTCCGCTTTATGCGGATTCATTTTGTGCTGACTGCCTTCCAAGTACTTACCAAACTCATCAATGATGCTGATATGGTTCGGTTCATGGAGCAGTTCGCTGAACAAGGCACCGGATGACGTATAACCCGAACCGGAAATAAGTCGCCCATAACCTGACGCTTCTAAAACCTGTTCAACGACATCTTTGCAATGCTCTTTACCACTGGCTGACTTGGCAATGTTCAAAAAGTACAGCGAGGAAAAATTTCCCTTATCGGTTTTGTAATAACGCCCGCACACTACACTACCCAGCGCTAGCGCACTTTGTACGGCGAGTGCAGGCTGTTTTCGTCGTGCGGTCTGATTAGCAAACTGCACGACTTCGCCCAGTACACCGGGTATGTCGTATAAATGGCCTGGCATGCCGCCACTGTCGGGTAGTGATAGGTTACTCGCCTTGGAAGGTTCAGGTGGAGCGGGCTGGACAGGAATCACATCATGAGGATGCTTACGTAAGTGAGTCATCACCGTACTGGCAATACAGGTATTTAACTCACTGGAATTTAATGGTGGACTGTTGCCAGCGTTCCAGGTATCCAACATCTGTTTTATGGTGCGCAGGTCCATGCCTGAGGCGATATATTGACCTGTTAATGACACAGCAGATTGGTTACGTGAGCCTTCACTCACAGCCTCACCACTGGCCTTCGGCTGGTAATCGGCTGTGCTAAAACCTAAGTTACCCTTCACTTCAGTGGCAGGCTTGGCTTTTGTGGAATCAACCTTGGCCTGGTTAATGACATGCCGTCCATTAAATTGCTGAATGGCTTGTACCCCCTCTGCAATCGTGTGCTGCAGTAAATAACGTACAAGCCATACCGCTAATGTCTTCTTACTCAGTTCTCTGTCTGTTTAGTACGCTGCATTCATTTCACGAATAGCCGTTTATTAGTTGTATGAAGCAACCAAAGATTGAAACCTTATCGCCTGAAGCCTATCAGGATCTCCAGCAGGCTATTACGGCCTCATCATTAAGTCAGGACCATAAAAACCTCGTCATAGGCGTGTTGGATCTCTGTTTATGGCTTCAGCAAAAACTCACCTTC
>NZ_AUAF01000166.1 GCF_000428585.1 Zooshikella ganghwensis DSM 15267
AAGTGACTACTTTCAACGCAATACTCATAAACTCGCCACTATGGGGGTGCAAGCCTTTGTATTACTCTGGGGGTGTATATGATTTTACCTATGAGCATGTACCAATCCCTTGTTTTTCATTGCCAATTCATACCAAGATCAACAAAACCAATTGCCATTTGCCTATCTTCCATTTCCAGCTCTCCCAAGCCTTTCTAAGCCCTCATTACATGATACCCACTCCAATACACCTCACAGCCTCAAATTACACTCTGAGAGCCTAACAGCTCCTCTGATAACCTATTTGGGCTTCCATTCTAAGATAGATAGGTCAACCAAGAAATCTCAATAAGTGCAATAGGTGCAACCTAGATAAGAAAAGCATTGTAAGGCCGTGTCCCCTCAGTGAAGGTGTGTAAAAGCAAGTTTTTCTACCCAACTACACACAGTTGCCGAGAGGGCACATTTCAATTGTCGTCTTGATAACTTATTAACGGAGCAATGAATCCAACCTTTTAACTCTACATAATAGATGCTGTTATCTAAGATAATTAGACATTGTATTCCCTTATATAAATCCTGCTTAACGGAATACAGTAGAAGCCATCTATAGACTACCACTGTAGCCCATAGCGATTAATGTGAGGATGCTTTCAGCCAGCTATAAACACCCATTACTGACAAAAATATGAGAAGGAGCTTAAACCAGTAACTATATTTTGTGAGCTTGGCACATCAGTGTTTACTTAAAAAACTTAAAATATCTGCTTCAGACCGATGTAAGTGAGACAGGCTACATGCGTTTTAAACCGCTTGATACACGCCCCTTTGGGGAGCGATTAAAGGAAGACTCCTCTTACGACATTACCCAGGACCGTTACTGGGAAGCGGATGAAACCATGTCAATCTATGGTGACCCTGAATTGGGTACATCGGTATGGGATGACGTCAGGAGTTTAGAGCAAATTGACGAAGGTAGAACGCTGCTACCTTATGTGATACGAGAGAAAACACCACCCATCTTGGATCGTGTCGTGCCTCCCGTACCTGAGCCAGATACCTCACCTGATGTGAATTATAAAATTGTGGTTGAGGTTGCAGGAGTTCAGCATAGTGGATCACAAAGACTATATTTGGGCGCGAATAAAGACAGTAAACAAGGGCTTGATCTAAAAGCTGCAGTCACTCACTTTAAGGACGGCGACCGTTATCGCAGTCTAGTGGAATTTAATAATCTTCAGAATATTCCTCGGGAACTCGGCATTCGTATTGCCATGCATAGTAAAGGTGAGCCACCACTTTTCTTACCGCTTATTGACCAAACTCAGCCAGTACCCAAGGAAACCGAAAAAGCACCTTGGGACACGATTATTATTCCTGTGAAACCACTGGGTTATATTACTGAGAAAAAAGTCCGTCCAGAATCTGATATCTTGCAAGAGGGTGGCTGGGTTTATGTGTTTTGGAAAGACAAACTGTGGCGTGAGCTGGAGGTTACTAAAAATCAAACCTACCGTGATACACGCTTGGCGTTTTATCGTAATGCTCGTCACAGCCGCTTAGGGTTAACTGACCCTAATGTACGTAAAGCGCTGGGTACCGCTTACGATACAATCTGGTTGCCTTATAAGCTTAATGGTGAGGTGCAACAAGGTAATAAAGGGATAAAAATGTTGTTTAGCCGACGACAGTTATCCTGGTCTCAGATTGACAAACTTGAAGCCCAGTCCAACTTGCTAAATGAGCAAGCGACACCGGTTGATAGCGTTGCCGTGTATGAGCAAAGCCAGCATTTTGAGTTGAATGAGGGAGATGTTGGTCCTATTGCGCCTGCCTTAATGGATCAAACATCGGCTAACACGATGTCACAAGAAGACAATGCCTCCCAGAAAAAACCGGTTGACTCAGCACGCTATCTGGACCGTAATCGTCCACATAAAATCCCTGTCGTCTATTTGAATAATGTGCCTTATATTTATTTACGCCTTCAACTTTTGGATGATAACGGTAAAAAGCTTCCTGGTGCCTCATATACAATTACCGTTGATGGCGGAAGTGCGGATAAATCATGGACAAACTCAGGCGCTACCGATGGTGATGGTTTGCTTGAAGCCAAAATACCCGTTCTCAATCCTTTCGCGGAACTAGAATACACAGACCCCCACAATGGAGCCGTGTTCATTGACTGCATTCATTTAGGCGACTTGGAACCACAGGAAACCCAAGAAGGTCAGCAAGCTGCCTTAAACAACCTTTGTTTCCCTTTTTCAAAACAAGCTACAGAGCGCCAGACACAGTGCTCAGCCATTGACGACTACCAGTCTCTGAATGCCGTACAAAGCGAAGACTGGTATCTGTTGCTTAAGGACAAACAGCGTTAAACAATATCAGGGCAGTGTAAGAAGTCGCTATGAAAAAACAGCAAATTCATTCTCAGCATATGACTAATCTTGATCAGGAATATGCAAAGGTTTATGAAAAAATTAATGATCTTGGGTTTAAAATTGTCGAAGCCAAACGGCAGGGAGAAAACGGGCTTGCGCTGCGTTTAGCGAATAGAATGCGTGAGTTAGAAGCTGGTCTTAAACAACATAAAAGAGGCCCAAAGCAACAGTTTCACAAGTATTTAGGCCAGCGTAGACCGTTGAATAAAAAAGCGGTTGAAGCATTTAACGCAAAGATTAAAGAGCTTAATCAAAAAGCTTATGATGACACGCATATTCAAGCCTTTTTAGCGAAAAACAAAACCATAAGACGTAAAGATCTACTTGAAGCTTTAGAGCGTTTTCGGATTGCAGCACAAAATATGAAAAGTGCTGCACGTATTATCCAGCGCAGTCTTGATGAGGCCAAAACACTTCAACGTAAAATGCTCGTTTCTGTTTCGGATAGGTATGATACAAAATTTTTGAGAAATGAGCGTATTATAACAAACTGGACGGAACGCCAAGATAAGTATCAGCAAGATGCCAAAGAATACTGGTTGCTAGCACAGAGTTTTTATCAGCAATTTCCCGAATTACAAGACGATTGTAGTGACTGTCTTATCACTGAACAAGATATTGCAGACTACACTTGGGTTCGCTCCATCAGTGTGCCCGACTTTGATCAACCTGATGAAGCGGTAACACCTTATGTCAGCATGAATAAAGGTTTTTATTTGCGTCTTGTCTATGCGGATGATCCGAGTGAACCCGTTCGAAATGGTAGCTTTTTTCACTGGCTGTATGATGCAGATAATAACCAGCAGTTAAACCTGCAATCAGCAACAGATAAAGAGTGGAACTATACGGCATTACAAGTTTCATGCACTGATGAAAATGGTTATGTCATGGGGGGCGAGAACTATATTCCAGGCAACCGCACGCTAGGAATCAATTTAGCGAGCCAGCAGCTGAGTGTTAAACCTGAACTGGATTTTTCGCTGGTTGAGCCTTCCCTAATAAGCAGAAGTACCCTTAATGTAAGCAATACACTCTGGCCGATGGTATCTAATGGGGAACTCCGTGGTGCTACTTTTTCAGCAGCACAAGCCGTTGCGATTGAGTCTCCTGATAACAGTGACAAGCAAGCCGCAGCAAGCTTTATCTCCATCGATAATCAGGTTTTTGCCGATATACTGAGTTACAACAACAACCGAAAACAGGCAAAGCAGCTCGTAGAGCAATTGAGCCAAATTGAAGAAATCACAAGCGGTGAACGTTACAGCGCAACACAAGACATTGAGGAAAAGCCTTTCTCCATGACGTTTCGTGCTGATCGTCCCTATGGTCTCATGCTATACCCGGTCAACCGTGGCCCCTTTGTCACTCAGCCTGTTGATCAATACATCACTATGTCTCCTCCAACTCATGAAGGCCCACAAAAGGCTGAACAGGTGGCCTGGAAAGGAAAGCCCGAAGCTGAGTGGACAGAAGGTGAGCAGCTTGTTTTCCAAGATTACTACCGCTATAAAACGGCGACACTCAAACTGCACTGCACGCTTCCTGAATGGGATCGTCGGTTATGCATTGCGATAGATGATATTGTTGAGCTACAAAAGGCCCAGCAGGAAGAAATAGCACCCTACTTTGCCGCACAAAGTACATTACAACAAATGGCTGAGTTAAGTCAGTATCATTACCTGTTTCGAGATTACTCACACCCAGACAGTGTTGCTGCTGAAGCCCACTTACTCAAAACACATCAAGCAATTTCAAAGCTTGCAGCCTTTGTAAAAGAACAAACCAGCTTTTTAAATCAGACCACTACACTGTCTTACCGCTTAAAAGAAACCAATCAAAAGCTGCATATTAAAGCTGAAAAGTTATATACCCTGCTATGCTCACCCGCTTTTCAGGCAGAGTTAAAACTGTATATGGATCATGCCAAGCAAGGCAAACCGGGTGGTCCTTATATGCAAGCGGAGCCATTTTGGATTCATATTTTTGATACGATTTCAAAAGCCTATGATGTCCTGGCCGCAACACACCTCGGTCAAACCATTGGTGAGCGTGAAATTCCTATTGTGATGGAAGGGGTCGCGGGGCATAGAGATTTGGCTAAATACCTTACAGAAAGAAGCTTTTTTGACCCAGATGAAAATGCAGAAAGACCTCCACATCAATTTAAATTTAAAAATAAGACATACACGTCAAAGTTAACGTCCTACTTTAAACGCGTTACAGTAGATAAACTATCTCAAGTTGATGCAGATAACTCCAACACTAAGTTTGAACAGGATGCTCAAGAAAACCAAGGAAAAATCGGCCCTTTATCGCTCATGCTAGATTACTGCGGAGAGGCATCTGGATCGTTTTATGATTTTTATAAGGAGACCGGTAAAGACTTTCTCAATAGCTGGGTCAATAATATTCCTGGTCCTCCTCCTGTGCTGATGGTTGCACTAGATACTTATGCAGCCTATGTAAACCTGCACTTGTATAAACACCTCGATAAATCCTCGACTTTTCATGTTCGTTTTTTACTGTCTATCAGTAATATCGGCGGGTTTCTAACACAGTCACGCACACATCAAGTCAATCGAAAAAGTTTGAAGGCACTTCACCTGACCATGATCATGCGAAGTGGTAAGCAGTTTAGCGAAGGTGTCATCACAAGCCTATTTGGCAAGGAATTAAAGGGAAGCTTTCAAGGATTACCGAAAGGTAAGCAGCCTGACCAAGGATTTGCAGATTTACTCTCAAATAATATCCAAAAAACCACTACATTTAAAGTGTATCGAGGTACACTGAATATATTAAATACATCTATAGCAGTAGAAAACCTGTGTGATTTTTATGCCACTGTAGAGAAAGATTTTCGTGACGCTGATGCGCAGGATAATTTAATCCATTTTTTTCTTGAAGCCTCGTTAAACCATATATCGCTTATCGATAACGTAGTAAAAAATATTAAGTTCTCATTAAGCCTTCTTAAAATAAGTGACTTCAATGAAGGATTAACAAAAATACTGAATGGATTTGCCACTTTGACGATGCTCCTTGGTGTTATTGTTAGCGCTATGGACTTAGCGTATCACTGGGAAGAACGATCTGGTAAAGAAAACCTCGTTGCAAGTATTAGCCTGGCATCAAGCTTTGCCTATTTACTTGGTTTTGCCTTTAAAGAAAGTCTTTTTCTGGCAACGTCTAAGTTTTTGGGTGTGACATTAGGAACGTTAAGTACACCGTTGATTGTGATTGGTACAATTCTATTTGTATCAACACTACTCATTATGCATGGTGATGATCTTTGGGAGATGTGGACACAGTCAGGTAGTTATAAAGCACTGATAAAGTTATGGACTAATGTGAACAAATTGGACTCTTTTAAAGAGTTGACAGGTCAAGGCAGCTTCCGCGCTTTAGAAGGGGCTGAGAACGCGAATAAGCTCATGCAAGCTGCAGATGCACTCTTAAAAGATGATCAATACTGGGGACGCTTGAACTGGCGAGCCATTATTCCGCTTCACCGGGCGGGCTTCAATCACGCTCAAATAGAAAATATGGTTGCCATCCCCTTGAGTGGTCGAAAAGTGTCAACAAGGCAATCTATTGCTGAGCGCCCCATGAGTGCATCAGGTATAATTTTGTACTATAAAGCCTTAAAAGCTGAGGCTGAAAGGAATCCTAACAGGCGCTTTCAGTCGGGACGCTCATGCTCCGATATCACCTATCTACTGGAAAACGCCGCATTTATACCAGATAGAGATTACCCTGAAGACTTACATAATGCTTATGGTGGCTTAGGCCGTCAATCCTGGGGTTATGAGTATTTCTATCACGACTTTGAATACAACAGGTAATGAATGATGAATTATCGAGTGTTGATAACAATTCTATTTTTCTGTTCACTGAACGTTCAGGCTCTTGATATCGAAATTAAAGCCGATAAGGTCAATCCTGAGCATTTGCAGGCAATTAAAGATGCAATAACGATTGATGAAAACAATAATGATCGTTTCTATGCAAAATATAAAGTACTATCGCAAGATAAGATGAACCCTACAGTGGAATTTGGCCCAAATGATAGTGCACCTTTTGTAAAGGACTTTTTTTGTAATAACTGTTTTGTTGCCAATAGTGAAGGTGATATTTTTGCTGCCAGAATATCAGATGCTATATCCGTTGATATTAGTCATCTTAGTAAGATTAAAACGATACAAGTGTTATTTTCAGGTGCTAAAATCTTACATTTTGATGAGGCTAGTCATTTTAAGCAATTGATTTATATAAATATCAGCGACAATGAAATAAATAATGATATTTCCTTATCAAACTCAAAATTAGTTTTTGCGACTATACTGGATAACAAGATAAAAAACATACAGTTAAACAATTTAAAGAGTTTGAAATATTTAAATATAAGTAATAATTCTACAGTTAATCTAGCAGGGATAAAAAACTCAAAGAAACTAGAGGTGGTTAATGTAAGTGGTAATAATATCCAAGATTTAAGCGAGCTAGGCGATATAAAATCATTGAGGCGCTTAGGTATGTTTGGGAATATAACCCCCAATCTTTCATTTTTGGAAAGGCTAGATAAGCTTGAATACTTATTCGTTCATCTGGATAAAGATTGGAATGACTATAAGATTTTCGGTTCTTTAGTTAATCTTAAAGGGTTATACATTATTCTTAACAGTGACCTTTATAAATTAAGCCAGCTACCTAAAATAGAGAGCTTGAAAAGACTTGGGCTTAAAAACTACTTTAACCCATCCCGTCAAGGCATTAGGTCCTTACAGGGGTTAGAGCATTTTCCAAATTTAGAAGAGCTCACTTTAAGAAATAATAAAGTTACAAAAATAGAAGGGCTTGAACACTTACCCAAGTTAACCAGTTTAACTTTAGATAAAAACCCCATACGTCAGTGGAAAGGCTTGGAAAAAGCCTCAGATACACTTGAGACGCTATCGATCGAAGATGTTATTGAAACCGTTAGGCCTTCAAATCAGCCTACGCTCAAAGTTTCAGAGAAAGAGCGTGTCATACGTCTTTTAAGAGACCGAGGCGTTACCGTATTCGAATAAGCCACTTTTGTTGAATTAATGTATCCCTTCATTGCAACTCAAAGAGAGTAGATGGCTCTCTTTGGGCGTTTGAGAAAGTTATAGTATGAAAAAGAAATATCCTCGTAAGTTAACTTTTATCCTTGTCACTATCGGATTTATTGCTTCATTGTATGGCGCATACTTTGATCAAAAGTATTTGTTTCAAAGCTTCATATTTATACTCTTAATGCATCGATATAAAGGTGCTATTGAAGGCGTAGAGGTTTCTGCAGAGGAAGTCGATGAAGGTGCGATTAGTAATAAACCCACAGCGCTTCGTGTTGAAGGAATAGAACCAACACCAGAGAATGTTAGCCGGCTTTACCAGTCTGGCTATAAAAGCCTCGCATTTAAAAACTTCTGTAAGCTGCCTGAAAATAAAGGGTTATCTAAAAGCAAATTAAAAAAACTATTTCGCGAGTCTATCGAAGAAACCCAAGTATTAAAGCCCACTGAACATAATGTAGTAAAGCTCTATCGTGATGGTTATGAAAGTCTAGCCTTTAGACAGTTTTGTAAGCTGGAAGAAAATCAAGCTTTATCCCATGATGAGCGATTTACAAAGTTTAATAACTTGGTTCAGACATAACTATTTTAAGTCTTATCAACCCAGAGTAACTTACAGTAGTGGAAGTAGCTCAGTGCAATAGGTTGCACCTAATAGTTAAAGATGCTTAACAGGATCTCGGCGCTTATGAAGGACTCTGACCACAGTGATTCCATGTGATTGTGCCTGGTAGTATAAGATATGACTTTCATAGGGAAAGCTGCGTAGGCCAGAGCTTAGAGAATCCCTTCTTAGCCCTAGTGAGGGCCTATCAGCAAGTGCTCCACACAACTCCATAAACCCATCCAGATATTGATGTACTTGCTGCTGTCCCCATTGTTCTCTTGTGTAGTCAACGATACTTTCTAAATCAACTTCGGCTTTTGCAGTAAACTTAAAACTACTCACTACACCACCTTACTTTTTAAGCGCTCAATCACTGACTCACCATCAACTATATTACCTTCATCAAGGTCCTTTAAACCCTCATGGATAGCTGCTCTTAAGCTTTCTTCTTTAAGCCTTGCAAGCGCCTCATACTCTGCCGCAGACATCACTACAGCAACTGGTTTACCGTTCTTATTGATTCCTACTGGCTCATACTGCGCTTTAATCAGTAGCTCGCCGAATTCCCGTTTCGCCTCGCTCGCATTCAAACTTTCCATTGTGTACCTCATATCGATCAATTTGACTATTTTAATCAATTTAACCCTTTCCGAGGTATCTGTCTAGCCAAAGGAAAATAGCTAGACTCCTCTCTAGGTGCAACCTATTGTACCTAGCCTGTAAGCCAGTATTTTAAGCAGGTGCAACAGGTTGCATCTACTACCATGTAAATCCACCAATTACATCGATATGCTGCTGTTGGTGTATAACTGCTCATGCTCTACAATGGGGTCATCCGCTACTTCCTGAGAAAATTTGGTTGCAGTTGGTGCGTAATTCCTAGTGCTCTACAAT
>NZ_KE386769.1:0-6643 GCF_000428585.1 Zooshikella ganghwensis DSM 15267
AATTTACCTTATCAGAATACCGTTCTGTGCCTGAAAAAGTCGAACAACGCCAACCGAAAAAAGCCCCTAAAAAACAGCAGGCCGATGGAAACAGTATTCCACCCAATGGCCAGACAAAAACCGAGGCTAATACCCAAAAAGAACCAGAGTTAACAGCGTTTGAACAGTATTTAAAAGAAATTGATGAGGCAATAGGACCCAGTGAAACTGAACAGCGTGCTGACAATCAATCAGCAGACTCTACCGCTGGTACGGCATGATATCCGGCTGGCGATGAATGCTCCAGGACGAGCGACGTTTGTGGTTCGGCCTAACACGCCATTAACGCCGAAATCAGTCGTAAAAATGGCCATTGGTTATGGTGATAATCTACAACAAATCTTTTTAGGCTATATCGAAAAAATCACCACCGTCGATCAGCACCAGCAACAACTATTTTGCAGGGAATTAACCGGCATTTTGCATTATCCGTTACCGATGAATTTACGGCATGTGCAGTTAAATGACGTCTTAAATCAGATGGCCAAACACACTGGTTTAACCTTTATTACCCCAGAGCAACCCTACACCAACACCAAAATCCCTTATTTTTACAGCCTCAATAATGGGCTGTTTGCTATGGCCTCCCTCAAGGAGGCTTTTGCTATTGAGGATTATTGTTGGCAACAGCAAGGCGATGGCCAGGTGTTTGTGGGGAGTTGGCAGCACAGCTACTGGGCCAATAAACCCGTGACCATCCCCGATCAGTTTTTAATTAATCATCAGTCGCACAACAGTGCACAAATCGCGGCCATTCCCCAGGTACGACCTGGAGTAAAATTAGTCGATGGTCGCCGTATTCAGAAAACACAATGGCAAAATAATCAAATGGTGGTGACATGGTAGACGCCATTAAACGTATTGTATTGAGTTTATTTCCAGAGCTGGCCGGTAATTATCATTTACCCCGTTATGGTCGTGTGCTAGCGATCAGTGATCCACCGAAACAAGGTGACCTATGCGATGACTTTAGACCCCATTATGCCGTGGATGTGGAAGTGCTAGACGCCCAGGGTAAGCCTGACAAGAAACTGCCTATCCTGCACAGCTTAATCGTACCCATGGCCAGTGCAGGACAGGAGCAGGGTTTTTATGGGTTACCGGAAGTGGGTACCCAGGTAGTGGTGGGCTTCGTCTATGGCTTGCCGAATAAGCCGTTTATACAACAGGTGTTACCGCATGGTTTATCGTTACCCAACCTGGAACAGAAAGAACAGCGCTGGCAGCAACATCCATTAAGCTACCAGCGCTGTGACCAGAGCGGCGCTTGGGAACGATCAACGGATACCAGTATCAAGGATGAATGCCAGCACTATCAGCTAGAAACCCTTCACCAGGAAACCCACACTCAAAGCCAACAGACAACCGTCGCCGAACATAGCACCGAAACTATTGGTGGTAGTAAAACGCTGGAAGCTATGGGCACCTTGAAACTGCACTCAGGGGGAACGGCTGAGCTAGCTGCCATTGATAATTTAAAAGTGGCGACTGGTAATGACAGTCATACAGTGGTGGGTAAGGATATGCAGGAGCACATTAATGGTATTAAACATAGCCTGGCTAAGCTTAAGCAAATCACCCAAGTCAAAGACGGGGGCAAAGTCTGGCTAGGAAATGAAAGCGATAATGTACTGCAGCTGTTGTCTGAGTTTATGGCGGTGGTGGAGCAAGCGTTTTTGGGGCTATCAACCCATGATCATACTCCAGCAGGGCCTACGAATAAGTCTGACTTGCTAACGCAAGCCGGAAACACACATCGGCAGAACAAGCGTTTACAAGGTATGTTGTAAAGAATTATCTTTAGAAGGCTATTACATTTTTTGATTAAAGGCATTAAAACTAATTACAGAGTCTTTTATAACTACAATAGCTTGGACAGTTTTAGAGCTTGGTTAAAACGAGAACTTACAGGCTGTAGCTGTGCTCTTGAACTTTATGGCAACTTAGGCCATCTGGTAACTTGCAATAAAATAAAGCCCTTATGATACAAGGTCTGTATAACGGTATGCTAATACCCTAAAAACTGTCCTCAGTATTGATAACTATAATCATGCTTATTAATCAGTATAATAGTTAAGCTTACACATCATATATGCTTTTTCTCATTTCAAGGCGCTTAACTTGAGTCAATAGTGTAGTAAAAATAAAGCTTCCTTGGTAAGGTGTTTTCCTTGAAAAACTGGACTAAGTTAGAGCCTTAGTTCAAAATGGGGTGTATATGTAGCGCTGAGACGTTAAGTAGTAGTCCACAGTAGTTAAGTCATACATGAATAATACCTTTAAATCAAACAATTTTGATGTGATTCGTTTATTAGCTGCTCTACAGGTAGCTATTAGTCATACCATTACGCATTTAAAAATAAACTATGCTGATTCGGTTTTTTTAACATTATTGGAGTATTTTCCGGGCGTTCCCAT
Source organism: Zooshikella ganghwensis DSM 15267 (assembly GCF_000428585.1). Classification (GTDB taxonomy): domain Bacteria; phylum Pseudomonadota; class Gammaproteobacteria; order Pseudomonadales; family Zooshikellaceae; genus Zooshikella; species Zooshikella ganghwensis. The sequence goes on from NZ_KE386769.1 coordinate 2,458, forward strand.
TTTCTTTTTTATTAGTGGATTCCTCATTAGTAAGTCGTATGAGAATAATTCTCATATAGGGGATTATACGAGGAATAGAGTCCTCAGACTTTATCCTGCTTTAATAGTGTGTACCGTAATTGCTTTAGTGAGTGTGTTTGTAACAGGTTACTTTGATAATAGATCTTTCAATGTTGATAAATTTATTATTTGGATAGTAGGACAAATTAGTATTCTACAGTTCTATAACCCTGCATTTATGCGAGACTTTGGTACCGGTGTATTGAATGGAAGTCTTTGGACTATAACGGTAGAGATTCAGTTCTATTTAGTTTTGCCAGTATTGTATTGGTTATTTGGATTAGCGAAAAAAACTAACCAAAACTGGAAGCTAGCTGTATTGATTGTTTTCTTTTTGTTTTTTCATATTGCTAAGTATCAGCTAGAAGCAATGTATGCGAATAATGTTATTTTTAAAATCCTAGTCGTATCTTTTATACCTTGGATATGGATGTTTTTAGTTGGTGTATTTTTTCAAAAGAATTTTGAATATTTTTACAGTATGCTGTCGGGAAAATTTTTTTACTTGCTCCCATTATACTGTCTAGTATCATATGTTACCGTTGATGTTTTTGGTTGGGATAAGGGAAATGGTATCAATCCAATAGCATTTTTACTGTTAGCGACCACAATCTTCTCCTTTGCTTACTCATTTACACAAACAAGCAATTATTTATTAAAAGGAAATGATTTCTCATATGGTATTTATATTTACCATATACCTGTTATCAATGTATTAATGTACTTTGGTTATTTGCACACGAGTTCATATCTATATTTAGTGCTAACAGTTGTCCTTTTACTGGGTGTGCTGTCTTGGTTTTTAGTTGAAAAACCGTGTATGAAATTGAAAAAACGTCAGTTTAATACGTTGAAAGATAAAGATAATAGAGCGAAAGCAAATAAATTGTTTTCAACTAAGAATGTCTTATCAAACTAATTTTTATGTGGAGAGTCTGCACACTTAATCAGTTTGATAGTATATATTGATTAGTCTCGTCTTATCAAAGAACAGATGATAGTTTTGCTTACCTTGATTGATGGCAGGGTGTAGTTGCTTTGGCGCTTACCTTTGTACTGGCCAATTTATATGGATATCGTAACTCTTCGGAGAATAGGATATCTTCAGAACTCCTGCGGCGGCTTTATCCATTGGATAAGTAAAGTTTGGATCGATCTTATCATTTTAAAATTTACTCGGAGAAATAAAAAGGCCCACAAAAGCGAGCCTTAATGAAAATAAATATAGGTTGGCGGGTAAGCCTGAGAAGTTTCACCTCTGGTCTAACCACTTATTTGGCCAAAAGTATGGCCCTTAATACAAGCCTTCAGGAAACTTTAAAGCTGGCATACTATCTACAAAAAATAATAATGCAATATTTAAAATTACCAAACAAAGAAAAGCCACAAATACCTTAAAAAATTTTTTCCTAGATGTTTTTTCTTCATCACTTAATATTGAGCTATTAAAAATAAAAATAGGTATAATTTTAGATAAAAAACCACCATTTCTATTTGAGTCTTTAAATAATTTGAACCATAAAATAATCGAAAAAATTGCAAAACCAAGCATACAAAACCAAGAAATCGTAAGTAAAACTAAAACAAAGGCTCCAGCTATATTTAAAAAGTCTGCTTCCATAAAACCTCCTATTTACATACAAAATTACTGCACCCTGATTCTGTATAGCCAGTACGTAATGTAAGCGTGGAAGAAGCCTCTCTTGCAATTGATACTTTTAAACCTACGCCGGCATCAATTCCAGCACCAGATACATTTCCATTATCATCAAATTTCATTGTTGCTCCAGCCCTACCAGCAAAGATACTACCAGCCCAACCATTGCCTGATTGTCCTTTAATAGTTCCAGAATTCACTTCAAGTCCAAAACTGCTTTTGCTCCCAACCACTACTATTACCAGCTATAGAAAATTGCTCTGTTGCCAACATGCTTGTAAGCTCGTTAGGGCCAACCACCCTAGCTAGATAAATCCCTTGAATGAGGGGGGAAGATCATAGAACGCTGGCGGCGATTAACTGAACAAAAATCCATTCAAAATTGCTTCGGCCAAACAGCAATAAGCCCAGCGAACTGGGCTAGTTTAGGGGACGATAGATTACCTTTTAATAAACTCCATGATTTCTCTAGGCATATTCCCCTTCAAGTCTCCGATCTTATTTATGTCCTTGGAAGTAAAGCTTCCATCAACCTTAACCCAAGCAACACTCCCTATATCTCCACTTGAAAACCAAAGAATATCTCCATCCCAAACAATCATCCAACGCTGAAAAATACTGGCTCTTTGATTGGACTTAATTACGCGATTTCCACTTTCATCTATCAACGAATAATCAATAATTCCTTCGTTATCGACAACAGATAACGTTAAACCACTCTCAAACTCGAACTCACCGAGAGAAGTAACAGGCTGACCAGTTTGCAGTCTTTCAACGCAGCCACTCATAGACAAAATAACAAATAAACCACAAACGACTCGAGCAAGCTTTTTTATACATAGCATAACTTATTCACCTCCAAACGATCTTTGTACTGGCCAACTTATATGAATATTGTAATTCTTCGGAGAATAGAATATCTTCAGAACTCCTGCGGCGGCTTTATCCATTGGATAAGTAAAGTTTGGATCGATCTTATCATTCCATGTAGCAGTTACGTCGTAGCTCAACCGCCCTCGATTTCCTACGGAAACAAAGCCTAACAATCGTAAGTCACCTAGACCAGAATGAGATCCGTGCAGCATTTCATAACCAGTTCTATAACCATTTTGGATTTCACCATGAATAGTTATATCAACTATGCCTGACTGTGTTCGAGTATAAGAGTCATCGATCAAAGCGCCATAGATTTGCAAACTAAGCCGATGATTGTTCGCCATATAGGTTCCCCATTCACCTCCAACCCGAATGAAAGGATCGCCAGAACCACCAAGCCAATGATCAAATATTTCAGCACCTCTGTCATCAAAGAGGCCCATATTGCCACGCTTTTGTGCATCGGGCTTATTAACATTAATACCGCTTTGCCTACTTCCTTCTTTACCTCTGCCACCAAAATTCTCCCTTCTTAAAGGAGTCGTTGTATACCTATTTCTAAAATCACTGCCATCAGTGGTATTCGACTCACCACGACCTATTCGGTTGTAGTGGTTCATGACATCATTAGCGATTTGTTCACCGTAGTTCAATTCTTTCTGAGGCTGGTACTCTGCTCTGAGCGGAGTAATATAGCTATTATCCGCAGGCCCACTTTCAGAACCTCCATTGTTATAAGCCTCAATAGGGGCATTTTCAGGTGAGCCACTATTCCATAAATTATTCCACCAATTAGTAATCCCTTTAGTAATCCCTTCGGTAATAAACCCCGTCGGATCTATTCCATTGAGAGGATTATTTAGGATGTAGCTGTAACGGTTATAGCTCTGAATATTATCCGCAAACTGAATAAACGGATCAGCACTTAAAAAACGCCCCACATTCGGATCATAAACGCGCCCATTCATGTGGATCAGGCCCACACCATCAAGGTGCTCGTGGTCGGTAAAGCCACGTTTGGTAATGGTGCTGGTGATTTGTGTAAAATCAATCGCGGCTTGCCAATCCGTCTGACGGCGTTTACCCCAGGGATCATAGCTGAAGCGTTCTATAACTTGGCCATTTTGGTCAGTGATGGCGGTGAGTGAGTCTAAGTGATCTCGGTGGAAGTAATTGGTTTTTGTGCCATCTTCGCTACCCGCATTTTCGGTTTTAGTGATAATGGCAACGTCAGCAATGTAATGCTTGTGCTGTATTTTGCCCGTATCACTGACCACCTTTTCATAAATACCCGACTGGTAATAGGTTGTGCTGGTGCCGGTGGGACCTTGATCGATCCGGCGCACGCGCTTTTGATCGGGACCATACACCAGGTCAATTTGGTAGTCACCGCGAATGATCTGATCCGGCTTATCAAAGGTGGTATAGCGCACGGTACGACCATTGCCACTGGTCATGTTGCCGTTGGCATCGTAGCAGTAGGTAGCGTTTTGGCTGTCGGAGGTTTTGGTTAACGCATGGGGACCGGCTTGTTGGCTACCACACTTGTCTGCGTACTGGTAATCACCGACATCGGATTTATGGGTAATATTG
>NZ_KE386769.1:6923-8568 GCF_000428585.1 Zooshikella ganghwensis DSM 15267
ATTACCGTACTGTTGTTGGGTAATATTGCCGAGGGCATCCGCCGCTTGGGCTTGCCAGTAGGTGGTGGCGTTGCTGTCCTGACCATCGGTAATCGCCGTGAGGTAACCATGTTCGTTATAGGTTTGTTTGGCGATGAGTCCGGTAGGGAACGTTGTTTGTAGAGGACGACTGTACTGGTCATAGCCATAACTCAGGGTAAAGCTTTCGCCAAACAGGGTTTGGGTTTCTGCGGTTACACGTCCTAAATTATCGTACTGATACTGTTGGCTAATACCATCCACAGTGACGTGTTCTAGTTGACCTTTACGTTGTTGGTCATACTGCCATTCAGAGACCCGCCAGAGTAATTTAGAGCTGGCTTGGGCATTTTCCGTTTGTTTGACCAGACGATCGAGTAGGTCATAACTGAGCTTGGTAACTTGACCTTTGGCATCCTGCTGACGAATGAGCCGGCCTAACGCATCATATTCATAGGTCCATGCGCCTTTATCCGGATCATTCATCGCGACCTTACGGCCCAAGACATCATACGTCAGGTCGACGGTATTATTGTCTGGGTCCGTGGTTTGGGTCAGATTACCGAAACTGTCGTAGGTGTAACTGAGGGTATTGCCCAGGCTATCAATGACTTTGACTAATTGACCGGCACCGTTGTAATGCTCGGTTTTGGTCTGACCTTTAGCATTGGTGAGGACTTTATTTAAGCCCTGATAGGCGACTTCTGTTGTGCTGCCATTCGGTTGCGTGGTTTTAATCACCCGTAGCAGTGGATCATATTCATACTGTGTCCAGTACACCTCATCGTCTTTGAAATACGGCAAGGAGGTTTTTTCGACCTGGCCCAGGGCGTTATACACGGTATCCTGGTATTGGGTTTTACCGGTTAAGGCCAGTGTTTCAGTCCGCAGGGTGCGTTCCAGCTTATCCACATACACGGTGCTGGGGGCACTGCCTGAGCGTTGCGTTTTGCTCCAGTACACGGCCCTTGTCGGACACGTATTGTCTGTCGCGGCGGCACACCAGCCATGAGTGATGGTGGTTTGTGTGTTATCGGGTGCTGTTTGGCTTTTCAGGCGCCCTAAAGCATCGTAGGTATAGGTGGTGACCAAGCCATTGGCATCGGTGGTGGTTAATGGCACACCCCAGAACGGGTCACTGGTTTGCTGGGTTTGATGGCCTAAGGCATTGGTGGTTGAGGTTAAGAACTGACCTTGGGCATCATAGGTATAGGTCTGTTTGCGTACCGCCACCTTGGCACCTTGGGTTTGTTCTTCGATTAAGTTACCAAAACTGTCGTATTTAAAATCGGTGGTCAGGACATAATCACCTTGGCCAGGCGCTTGAATACGCTGGGTTAAGGCACCGGTCGTGGCATCATAACTGAATTGCGTGGTGCGGGTTTGGCTGTCACCGGCAACACTCACGCTGGTGACCTGGGTTTGGGTGGCTAAGCCCAGTAACCAGTTCGCCTCATCATTTTGGTAGGTGGTTACCGTGGTGCTTTGCTGTTCACCCAGGGCGTCTTTAATGACCTGCTTGCTTTCCGTGGCATTGCCCCAGTCATCATAACTGAAGCTTTCCGTGACCGTCGACAACCAGGCATCCTGTAGGGATTTTTGTTGGGTGGTGCGGTTCTTTAGCTGC
>NZ_KE386769.1:8668-9245 GCF_000428585.1 Zooshikella ganghwensis DSM 15267
CATTGCCCCAGTCATCATAACTGAAGCTTTCCGTGACCGTCGACAACCAGGCATCCTGTAGGGATTTTTGTTGGGTGGTGCGGTTCTTTAGCTGCACACGATAACGAGGAAGATCACCGTCATCTAAGGTCGTGACCTGCCAGGTTTGTTGACTATCTTTCAGCAGCACACCGTCCGCCGACCACTGTTGGGAACGGCTTAGCACCCCGATTTTACGCGCCTCCGTATCCTGTAAATAGTGATCCGTGGTTTTAATGCCGGTTTCCAGCTGAGTGCTGCTGATTTCAGCAAAACCCAGTGCACCTAAACCCCGTAAATGGTGCTTTAAGCCTTTATAGTGGTACTGCGTGGTTAAGCTGCCACCGAGACCATTATCTTGTTTGACCTCCTGCACGACAAATACCGCCGATTGGCGATCAATGACGGGATACGTACTGCCTGTGCTCTTGGTGAACAGGGTGGGATCGGTGAGCGGTTGATAGCGGAGGGTGGTGGTTTGTCCTAAGCCATTGCGAATTTCAGTGATACGGTGGGTCAGTGAACCTTTGATGTATTGGTAATTAACAAAGTTACCCCG
>NZ_AUAF01000170.1 GCF_000428585.1 Zooshikella ganghwensis DSM 15267
TGAGGACCACTGCTCAGCATTCTTCTTGTTTCCGGGCATAACACAGCCTTTTCTTTTCGCAACCTGACGCCAATTATACAGGGTTTTTGCTGAAATACCGGTTTCTTCTGCAAGTGCTGGAACACTCATATTATGGGGTGGCATCATCTTCGCTAGAATAGCTTCTTTTCTTTCTTTTGATACGCGCTTCACTCATCATTCACCTGCGCCCCTTTCTTTAGATTTTTACTTCAGGTGAGGCGACAACTATCCTGACATAAGGGGATGGTGAGCACATGGTAATATTTTACATAACTGGTGTACTTATATTAGTTGCAATCTACATATTCATTGATCACTGTAGGATGAAAAAGATATCCCATGAGCGTGGTGAACCAAATATTTGTGAATATGCTAGGTCTTTCGATTTTAGAAATGTAGACACAAAAATCATACGAGAAGTTTGGAATGAGATTCAACTTTCGTTAGGAAATTATAATGGTAGACCTTTTCCAGTTAAGGCTGATGATACATTCGATAGCATTTACAAAATGGATCCTGATGATCTAGATGATATCTATTGGTCTGTAGCTGATCGCTTAGGTATCGATACAGAAAACCCTGAAGGGAATCCTTATTTTAATCAGATTAGGTCTGTTAGAGATCTAGTGATGTTCCTTAATCATCAACCACGAATAAAAAAAAATAACAAGGTACTTTAGCGTAACTAAGTACTTCGCCCATTAGCTGAGTGTTAAGCATAAATTATGGAACAAAGAGTAGCAAGGTGGATTACTCACATTGTAGGCTACTCATACATAGTAGCTGCAATGCTGATCGCATTGATCTGGTTTATTGTTTCAATAGCTAACGGCGACTTTGATATTTTGCTTAGCACCATTACCCTTAAAGTGATTTTCTGGAGCTTACTCTATATCTTTTCAATATACTTGGTGTATTCGCTTAAAGGTAAAAATATAAAGCGTCGCTTAGCAAGTTGGTCATTTTCAGCCTTATTTCATGTGAGTCTATTGTTATACGTCGCAATAGTCTTCGATGCAGGTGTTGCAGCATTTATAATCGGTATTCCAGAAACAATTATTATTTTTCTAAGTTCTATCGGCTTGGCATCATGCATATGGTCGCATTACCAGCATCATAATGGCAGAGCCATTAGCAACGGATGATAATATCACTAACAAGATACTTTCATACTGACATGGTATAGCTGCACCAATAAAGAACACGACTACGTACATATGAATATAGCGCTAAAAACAATTATTACTGCCATTTTTGTTTTAGTTTTATGCTTTGCTATTTCAAGCACAGTGAATGAAGCATGGCTTACCGTTTGGTTTTTGCTGTTTTTCTTTGTAGGCATACCTTTTAGTTTTCTTGTGCTAAAAGATTTATTGGTCGTGGTTGCACCAAGGTGGATTGGCCCTTCACAGCTTCTTATGCATATTTGTGCGTTATTTGGTGTTCTATACCCATCACGACCTAAAAATGATTCGTGATGGGTATATAATTTAGTTGAAAATAACTGCTATGCTAATTATTCTGGAATTAATGCTGTAAAAGTTAAATAAAGCACGGCTCTATATGCTATCCCCCCCTAGGAATCCATATAGAGCATTAAATAATATAACGATCGGTTTTTATTTTTTGAGCCAGTTGGTCAAAGCTTAACTGTAAATTGGCTATATAGTCAGTAGCATTGGGTGCTGATGGTACTGGCTGACCAATTACAATATCCGAAAAAAATGGAACAATGACCTTTTCACCTTTAGGTAGTGTCTTACCAAGTCCGTAGATAAAAACAGGGGTAACCGTACACTCTGCATGTGCTTGACTTAAATAAAAAATACCTTTCTTTAATGGTTGTCGCTGCTCAGGTTCACCTCGGGTTCCTTCAGGAAATAAAATCAGTATTTGGTTGTCAGCTAAGGCTTGATGGCAAGGCTGTAAGAGGTCTTCTTTGTTTGTCAGCGTGTTTCGTTCTATGGGAACAAGATCTAGTATATTTTTCGAAAACCAGGAAAGGAAACGATTTCTAAAGAAATAATCTGCTGCGGCAACTGGTCTTACCATAGATAATGTTTTGAGTGGATATAGGCTCATTAATACAACTGCATCAAGATGACTGTTATGATTAGCTACAACAATAGCTGGTCCAAAGCAAGGTAAGAGCTCCCTGTTATAAATACGTAAACCAATTAAAATAGTAATGATTGGCTTTATTAGCAACGAAAAAAAGAGCAATTTAAGCCATTTCGTTTTTTTAGGTTTAGTAGTGCAAGTAATAGACATAGTGAAAAAATAATGGTGTGGTATAAATTAGGCTATCAACTCGATCAAGAATGCCGCCATGTCCAGGAATGAGGGCACCACTGTCTTTGATATTTAAGTCGCGTTTAACTGCAGAGATAGAAACATCGCCAATAAAGCCAAATGTTGCAATCATTAATCCTGCGCCTATGCTTTCCCATACAGTAAGAGGGGTTAAAAAGGGCGCTAACAAATAGGCTAACAATGTAGTAATGATTAAACCACCAATAAACCCCTCTGTTGTTTTTTTAGGACTTACTGTTGAAAGTACAGGATGTTTACCCAATAACTTTCCCCAAGTAAATTGCATTACGTCGTTAAACTGAGCAAGTAGTACTAAAAATAAAATAAATCCATAGTTGCTTGCATGTTCGTTAACATGTTCAGGGAGCTTTAAAAAATACGCCATGTGACTTAAACAGAAAACGGTGAATAAAAGCAACCAGTTTATTGTACTTGCAGCTGTCATAAACCCTTTGGTATTACCTATTAATACCATACGCATAGGTAAAAAAAGTGCCATATAAAGCGGAATAAATATAATAAACATGCCATACCAGCCAATATAGATCCAGTAAAACTGAAGAGGAATGGCAATATAGGCCCAAAAAATGGGGCGATGATCTGTACGGCGGGTTGGAATCAATGATACAAACTCTTTAAAGGCAAAAAAGCTAAGGAAACCTATAGCTGTTATGGTAAAACCTTCAGGAACTAAAAATGCCCCGAAAATGATGGTCACCATTACCCACCACGCATTAATTCGTTTGGTTAGCTCCTGGTAATCATGGGCTGCTAAGCGGTGCTTTAAACGGTAGATGAGTAGTGATCCAAGGCACAGTAGGCTGTATATCCCTCCAAAAGTGATAAAAATGATATTGGGTATACCAAATAGCGGGTGGTTCATAAAGTTCCCTTAAAAAGTATATTTTTGAGAAGTATACAGTATATCGTTCTATCGCAAGATGAAGGGACGTCTTTGTCAGTGGTGAAATAAGTATACAGTGTTGTGAGTATACAACGAATTGAGTTCAAGAGAGTAATGTGAAGAGTAAAACAGATACTTTGCATATTCGTGTAAAAATAAGTTTGATTTTTCAAATTTATTGCAGAATGAAAACTATGCTGTGAGTTTTCTCCCATTATGAACAGTTTTGTCGTGTAATACTCCTGATCAAACGTTGTTCCCTGTGTGATGGGGATAGCCAATGAAGGAGTACTATGGGATGAGTCATCCAGTTAATGGGTATGGAGAGAGTCAAGCTTTCCCCAAAACGTCAGCAGCTTACAGCACAAATATAAAGCAAACTGAAGTAAGCAATGCCAAACAAGTATTTGGTGTTTTATCGATTTCCTCTACATTAGCGATGCGTCATCTAGATAATCATGACGCTTTTATGAATGGCGCTAGAGTGCTTGATATTAAAGCGGTCGCCAAACTGATTAAAAGGATGACATACCGTGTGCAATTAGGTGATCAACACGCGGATAAAAAAATAAAACAATGGGATAAGTTAATACAAGAGCAGCATCAGCACATGGAGCAGGCGATAACTCAAATTAAAATTGATTTATCAGGGCATTTACCCCAATGTACAACGGCTATAAATAATAAAGTTCAATACAATATCCATTGGAATGACCCACTTGTTTGGAATTTATTGAGAATGGTTATGTTGTTAGATCATGGCTGTATGTTAGTGAATGAAGCAAGTAGAAGGCAGTTGATTGACTCACGACAGCAGAAAAAATGGTACTCTGAGTTGGGGAAACCGTTAAGAAAGGCAATGCGAACTATCGCTGAAACAGCTATGCAAAATAAGAGTAAGTCCTTGGGGATTTTAGCACAGGTTGGAGGTACCCCCTTAGTTGATACTGCTTTGCCAACACATACGGTTAGCAAGGCTTCTGAAGTGCAATATTCTTAGTGTGATTATGTATTTGACGATGCATTAAAGGGTTCAGTAAATGTAAAGTGAGCTAGTCTAATAAGTAAAAGATACCGCTTGATAGACACTGAAACCTCTAATGGACATATTGAATCAAAAAGTCACACTATTGAGTAAAATACCATTAACGCCTCGAGTGTTATGGCTACGCTTCCAACTATCTGAACCACTTTTATTTCAAGCAGGCCAGTTCATCAAGCTTGAGTGGGATATTAACGGACAACATGTTGCCAGAAACTATAGTATAGCTTCACCTCCCTACCAGGGGATGACTACATTTAGTCTTGTTGCAACCTTACTGGCTAATGGTGTTGCATCAACTCAATTTCAGTTTGCTCAGCCAGGTTGGCAAACTTCGTTAAAAGGGCCTTATGGTCGTTTATTGTTACCCAAAGCAGTTGAGTGTCCATCACAGCTTATTTTAGTGGCTACAGGTACTGGAATAGCACCATTTTATGCTATGTTGCCTGATTTAGAAGAATATCTGAAATGTGGCTGTCACGTAGATTTGTTTTTTGGAGTAAGAAATAGCGAAGAATTATTTTTCTTTTATCCTTTTAAAGTGCTTGCTGAGCAATATAGTCACTTTAATTTTACGGTATGCTTCAGTCGACAACAGACGACAGAATCAGCATGTTTGCATTCAGGATATGTACAGCAGTACTTAGTTAATATTGATGTTCATCCCAATGCGTTAGTTATGCTGTGCGGTCATCCTGACATGGTGGATGGTTGCTTTACACTTTTTACGAAAGATAAAGGTTTAAAAGCTTCTCAAATAAAACGTGAAAAATACATTCTTAATCATTAGTTTTCATTCGGCAGATGATTTTTTGTCCAACTTCTAGGGTCAAGTTGGTAGTAACTTTGGAGAACTTGAAATAATGCAGGATTATGCGTGGCTAGCTGATGAGGGTGAGTAAAAAATGTTTCAGTGGCAACGGCAAAAAACTCTGCGGGATTTGTAGCACCATATTGATTAATCACGTGGGGGATACCTACTATCACTTCATGTCGTAATCGAGCTAGCTCTTCAGCCATCAAATGACTCCAGTGTTGAAAGCTGTGTTTGGGTCCTAAAATAGGGATACCATCGGTATAGCCATCTTCTGCATCCAGCTGATGGGCGAACTCATGAAAGGTCACATTTTGCCCTCGTTGTGGGCAACGGCTATCGTTGATAACATCGTCCCAGGACAGAATAATGCGCCCATTATGCCAAGACTCTCCCAAACGATGAGAAGGTGCATTAGAAATAATACCTTCGTTAGAATACTGAGCATTTGGGACAGTGAATGCACCAGGATAAACCAGTATTGATTGTAACTTGCTGTACCATGCTCTGGGTTGATTAAGAATGAGCAGGCAAGCCTGTGCAGCAATCGTCACACGAATTTCTTCTGTTAAGGTGAGTCCTTGGCAGCCATAAAATTTTTTTTCTAACAAAAAGAGTTGGATTAACTTTTGTAGTCGAATCTTAAGTGAATGGGGTAATAGATTATAAATCGCAAAATTTTTATTTAAAATCTGATGCCAGGATTGTGGGAATGCTGTTTTAAGAACACGCTTACGTCGGAGTTGGGGAGCTATAAACACTTTGAATACGACAAAGCTTAGCAAGATAATACAAACTATTGCATAAATGATGAGGGTCACATCAGGCACTAATATACTCCTATGTGTGAGTTAGAGGCTCTCTGCACCCATTACTGTGGATATGCGCTTTCTGGTGTGAGGCTAGTTAATGTAATATGAAGGCTATCGGAAATTATTCAAGTATACCCCTTCACTTTCGGAACATTTATTCAAAACGAAGGAATTTTATGCCTACAGCCCACACAGTGGGTAAAGGTAACCGCGGCGTAATAAAAAGTTTGCTATTCTTTAGTATGAGTTTTTTAAGAATAATTAAAATAATATGTTGTTATAATGAAATATTTTTTTCGTAATAAAGTTGTCGTTATTACAGGTGCTTGTGCAGGCATTGGACGACAGTTGTGTCTTCGTTTTGCGCGAGCAGGAGCCTGGATTGTCGCAATTGATCTTGACCAGTCTCAACTGGATGCGCTGGTAAATCATATTGAAGCACTTAATACCCGTGCAATGGGGCTTGCCTGTGATGTAAGTCGAGAAGCGGATGTTGATCATGCTTTTAATTCGATTCTTGATCAATTTAAAAAAATTGATGTTTTGATTAATAATGCGGGCATTACTCACCGGAGTGCGTTTATTGATACTGATATTGCTGTATTTCGACGTGTGCTGGATGTTAACTTTTTTGGTGCACTGTATTGTACGAAAGTAGCCCTACCTGCATTATTGGATAGCAAAGGACTGGTGATTACATTAAGCAGTATGTCTGGCTTTACGCCTATGTGGTTTCGCTCTGGCTATAGCGCCAGCAAACATGCATTACATGGTTTATTTGAAAGCCTAAGGCTGGAAGTAGAAGAGAGTGGCGTCAGTATTATGATGGTGTGTCCAGGCTTTACCGCAACGGATATCCATAAAAATGCACTTGAAGGCGATGGTTCAATTACCAAGTCGCCTTTCTCATTAGTGGGACAGTTAGCATCACCTGTTGATGTAGCTGATGAGATCTACCAGGCAGCGAGCAAGCGTAAACGATTAGTGGTGTTATCCAATGTCGGGCGGCGCGCAAGAATGCTTTCTTATTTATGTCCACATTTATTTGAGCGCTTAATGTTAAAGGTTAAGAGAGAGCAGCAAGGGAGGTCATAAACTTTCTTAAAGTCATCTCTAAAAATGCATTTTTTCATGATAGTCGTGTCAGCACTGTACTCATAACACGGCTAGCATCTATAAGTACTTAAGGCTGACACGCAGTAGCTGTTTAGCCCTCATTTATTCCTTATAGACTGCGGTCCTTCGTGTGGCGCTTCCTTGCTTTTACAAAAAATTACTATTTTTAGAGTTACCCTTGAAAGCTAAGAATGGTATACAAGAGTAGTATAACTTTTCTATACCCAATACGAATGGTTTTTAGGTGCGGCCATCGAGTGACGAAGCCCTATGAGCCTATATTACCAATGAGCCTATATTAATAGGTGATTGGAATGAGGAGTGAAGATAACAAAACCTAGAAATCATTCGTGAAGGGTATATGTTTATATAGTGCAATCATAAGGTATAAGATGCTAAGGAATTTAAGTTTTATTGGTGTATTAATGAGTATATGTGTTGGTTGTGGCGCTAAACAGCCTGCAAATTATATTACTTGTCCAGAGTCGAGGCCTGAGGCTTGTACGCGTATATACCAACCAGTATGTGCAGAAAGAGATACCGGTGTTCGTTGTGTTACAACACCTTGTGATGAAGCGGTTGAGTGGGTTCAAAAGTCAAATAGCTGTGAAGCCTGTGCAGATGAAAAGGTCTATGGATATTATTCAGGAGAATGTGCTCAAACTAATACCGTAAATTGATGTGTGAAGTGGGGATATATTATGGTTTAGTGTAATCTCCCTTAAGTAACATATTATAAAGCTCATCATAGGTACCGTCTTTTTTCATTGAAGCTAAACCTTGATTAAACTGTTTTAAAAGTTCAAGTGAGTCGCTTCTAACTTTTGGAAAGAGAAGGTGACCTGTTCTCGTTGCTAGCGGGATGGGGTTATATGTTATTTGCTGAACTTGTGCACTATCAAACTCTTGACTGAGTAAACTTTTACCTGCGACTAAATCCATTATAAAAATATCAGTCCTTTTTTTAAGTAGCATTCTAAAATTTAATGTATCTGAATTGCTGGGAACGATATTAAGTTTTTTGGATGCATGAGCATCCCAAAATGCTTTGGTATAGGTATAACCTCTTGTAGCCCCTATTGTAAAACCAACCAGATCATCAAGAGTTTCCCATTCTGAAAAATGTATGGATTTTAGGTGGAAGAAAACAATTTTTTCACTGTATAAAGCATCGCTATAGTAGAAATATTTAGCACGTTCTTCAGAGTAATACCAAAACGCTGTTGCATGATGCTTTCCACTCTTACCCTCTTTATAGTTTCTGGCCCAAATATGATAAATGTAGGTAACCTGATAACCCTGGCGCAAAAATGCTTCGCTGATGAGGTGGTGAACGAAGCCACCATGTTTGTATTTGGATGATGACCATGGGGGATACTCACCTGTGGTAATAGATATAAGCTTTTCTTGGGTAAGAGTCGGGGCTGATACAAATAAATGAGCAACAATTAAAAATGAAAGAACTACTTTTTTCATTACGATAAACTTCTATACCCATAGCGTTTGAGAATTAGGTTTAATCTTTTGATTTAACAAGGGAAATTGTATATCCTTTGCGACCATGAAAGGATTTTGGCTCACAGAAGAAGAATTAAAGGCGTTGCGCATAGCTCACAGGGCTGAGCGCAATCGTCATGCAGCGTATAAAATCAATGCAGTGATTTTGCTTGGTAGCGGATGGAAGCTAAACCAAGTTAAA
>NZ_AUAF01000171.1 GCF_000428585.1 Zooshikella ganghwensis DSM 15267
AATACTCGATTCCGAAGTTTTTTTAGATTGACATATTCATTCGTTTACTCATGCCGCTGCTCTGTATTTTAATGAGTTAGTGGGCTCTTGTTTGCCCAAATCTAAACCGGCTAAATGTTTTTTTGACTGGCGCTCAGGAAGTACACTTATCATTGCCGTGGTAAATGCTTCCAGTTGCTGCTTTGGTTCATATTAGAAAGTACAAAGAAAAGCTGCTGGTTAAACCAGCGAAGCAAAATGTACTTTCGTTTGTGAACAATATTAAAGCCATTATTAAGAAACATCCCACCATGGCAGCAGGTGATTTAATTAGAATCCTCAACCCGAAAATAATTGGTTGGGGAAACTATTATAAACATGTTGTTGCTAAACAAACCTTTGGATATATTGACAACCAAATCTTCAAGTCGCTGTACAAATGGTCCAAGAAAAGACACTCAAATAAAAGCACCGAATGGATAATACGGAAATATTATGGTGTTCAAGGTTATCCTAAATGGATATTTCAAGGAAAGACGTTAATAAATAACCAAATAACGAGTCTCTATTTGGCCAAAATGTCCAAAATCCCAATTAAACGCCACATCAAAATTAAGGGAAACGCTAATCCATTTGATCCTGATTATGCAGAATATTTACAAAGGCGTAGTAACAGGAAAAACTGGAGAAATACATGGGCTAAAATGCCCATGGCAGCGCTTTAAGGATAAGTAGCCGGGTAACACGAAATGCCTTTGAGAGGCTTGAGCTGTATGCAGTGAAAGTTGCACGTACAGTTCTTAGGAGGGCGGCAGCTGTTACCAGCTGCCGCCTATCCGACCTCACCCCAGCCCTTGCTGTTAGCCTTTTCCTGCATTATTCATGGTTAAGGAGAAGCCCTTACGGCACGTTAGCTAACCTTTCATTCTGTACAAGCTCTGCAAACAGAGTGTCCAGCTTGTCCTGGGGTAAGCCTTGGTTTTCTTCCAGCTTGCGAAACTGTCTAAAAGCTAAACTTTCATAACCATCACGATAAAGCTTGAGTACATTACTCTTAGTAAGCTTTAGCACTTGCGTTTCTTGTGATTCATGGACGAATTCACGAAACAGTTTTTTCAGTTTGCGTTTGGGTAATCCTGTATTTTCAGGTAGTTTACAGAAGCTTTTAAATGCTAGGCTTTTATAGCCAGATTGATAAAGCTGGCGGATATTCTCTGGTGTTGGTTCTATCCCTTCAACACGAAGTGCTTTGGGTTTATTGGTTGTTGAGTCTTCATTGCTTTCCTCCGCAGAAACCTCAACTCCTTCAATAGCACCTTTATATCGATGCATTAAGAGTATAAATATAAAGCTTTGAAACAAATACTTTTGATCAAAGTATGCGCCATACAATGAAAAAATAAATCCGATCGTGACAAGGATAAAAGTGAACTTACGGGGATACTTCTTTTTCATACTCAAGCTTTCTCAAACGACCAAAGAGAGCCATATACTCTCTTTGAGTTGCAATGAAGGGATACATTAATTGTGTCCCCTCGGAAAGCGTGCAAGTTAAAAAAATTTGCTTTCAGGCATATTCACCGAGAGGACACGTTGAAATACATCATGCCAAAATAAATTTTATGTAATACAGCTACATACCCGATATTAGTCTTTGTAGTTCAGTTGGCTTTGTTGATATAGTATTTTTTTTAAATAAAAACCATTGCAACTTACCATTTGAGAATTCTAATGACTTTTTCGCATCAGTTAAGTACATCTCGATGAACTGTTTTAAGTCATCAAACTGTTCGATCTCAACTACGCCTTCATTGGGTTCAAAAAAGCGAAATCTTCCGCCTACCTTGCTGAGTGCCATACTGTGATTATTCGTTCTAAATAAAATCGCTTGATTCTCACCACTATTCAATGCATCTAACATTTTTGCTGGCTCGCTGATACCAATATCATCAAGCTCTGCACCATTTAGCTTCGCTATGTTGCGTACTTCATTCATTAGTGACTTAAAATCGCTAAAGTTAGCCGTTTGAGTATTATGTAACCTACCTAATTGCTTGAACATTGGAAGCCGAAAATCACTTTCTTGACCAGTGCCTCCTTTGAACAGGCTTTTACTTTTTGCAATTTTACGAATGAACTGCAGGGCTTCAGCACCTCGTCCACCTGATACTTCCTCTAAAGCCCATGAAAAAGATAAGCCATTACATACTCCATCACTTAAGTTAGTTTCACTAATAGTTTGTAACTCCTTAGTTTTAATGAGGCCAACTAAATCGTTGTATTGGTCAAAATTATTGATCAAGCGAGCAGAGGGTGATGAGTCTAGCGTAGACTTAAAAGAATTACTAAATAAACGGTTCCAAAGCCCTTTTAAATCTCCCGTGGCATTTTTAAAACTGGTTTGCTCAAGTGTACTTGCTTTAGCGAAAGTTTGCTCTTGTGCTATGGCTTTAAAAACCGTAGCACCTTCAGTAGCTGCTTCTTCAAATGGTGCGACGAAGACTAATGCTATATTAGCTGCAACATTTATAGCGTCGCCTATTATTTCATTGACTTCTTGGTTTTTATAATCATCTGGCCATAGTGTACTGCGGTTTCTTGCCTGCAATTCAGCTGCCCAGTGATCGATAAATGGTTTTTCTTCAGCGTATGCTAGGGAGTCTTTCACTAACTGATAAATACCCAGAGTCACCATATTTAGTTCGATTTCTTTAGTCTTTACAAAAGTCTCGGCCATCCCTCTTAGAAAAATATTATTGATTTTTGATGTCTGAAATAGATCATGAGAGTCAGCAATAACGGCTTCAATTTCTTGTTGAGATTTAGCTTTAGCCATGTTGACCACAAATTTACCTAAGTGGTAATTAAAGTCATGTGTATTTGGCATATGGACCAAAAACTCTTTAAACCATGTTAAGGTTCGCTTTAACTCAAGAAGCTGAATGCCTCCATCAGGAAGGGATAAAATAAATTGATATTTACCGTTGTTAATGTCAGTTAATTGTTGATCTATTTTAGCTTCAACATAGGCACCTATCCTGGCATAAGGATGGGCTTTACTTTTTTCTTTATTTATATTTCTGAACTGCTGTTTCCAGTTTTTTGCTTTACTATTTAAATAGTGAGCTAATAAGATATACTGTTCTTCGGGTTGAAACTCGATTTTATGAATAAGCTTATCTTCTATGGATTGTACAAAAGGTAATGGCAGTATATTAATGTGCCTAAGCAATAACGTATATGTGGTTTCATGGTGTCCCATTAAATCTAATTGTCGGGCTTTATCTTTGCCATATTCTTCTTTATATAGTTGCCTAGCAACAGAAAATACTGCTGTTCGATAAACATCTAAAGGATTTCCGACTTCTTCCCAATTATATTCAACACCATGATGTATAGTATATAAACCTAAATCCAGCTTGAGGGCTTTTAAAAAATCTTTACGTATTGTACTTAACGAGTTAGCGTATGGTGAGGAACTAAAGTGACTATTAGCAACTAAAAATAAAATGGCCGCTTCGTCAAGGATTTTTACTTGGTTTTCGGATAAACTCACCAAAATTACCCGCTCGTCATCGAAGTTAAATTTTTTATAGGTTAGAAGCTCATAAAACTCTCCAGGTAAATCAGTGATATTGTAACGTGCTTGAACAGCAGAAAGAGCTTGTGCTGGCCGCGATATGTGTTGGACTTTATTCCAATCGACCCATTGATTTAAACGTTCGGTTGTAAATGTAATATAGTTTTTCTCATCTCTATAACATTCATAGCTTTTACTCTGATAACAGTTGTTTTGGTTATTTTGCTTTGCTTGAGCAAGCAGTGAAAGTGGTAGCACTAAAAGATAAATT
Organism: Zooshikella ganghwensis DSM 15267; assembly: GCF_000428585.1. GTDB lineage: Bacteria > Pseudomonadota > Gammaproteobacteria > Pseudomonadales > Zooshikellaceae > Zooshikella > Zooshikella ganghwensis. The sequence continues at coordinate 3,831 of NZ_AUAF01000171.1, forward strand.
AGAAAAAACCGGATAATATTTATTTTTTTCATGTGTGGTGACCTATTTATAAGTGTGACAAGTACTTCCTTTTAATATTTCAGTAGTATCTAAAAATGCACTTTTTTTTTCGAAATAGCTGTGTACTGTATTGTACTATTGTCCTAGCTATCGCTTGCTTAATATTTAAGGACGCTATCGCTAAGCATAAAGCAGTTGTTTAGCCTCATTTAGTGCATATAAACTGCGGTCTTCTGCGTAGTTCTTTCTTGCTATTCCTATTTTTAGAGGTACCCATTTGTTAAATGGGAAAGTTTGATTTTAAAAAGACTAAGTATAAACTGATTTTTATTAATAATTTTTTAAGCTTCAAGCTTCCCCTTTTTTATCTGCTACTTTCTGATAAAAAAGGGGAAAGCGTTAACTTCTTAATGGGGGTATTGCTGAGTACCGTATAACCATAGTGGGGTAGCTGGTATTGGTAGTTTCATTTCAGCTACCTTTTGCTTTGCTTCATCTGTGACGTTAATTTGCCATTTTTCAAAATGACGTCGTAAGTCTTCTTTTGCAATTCGAGAACCCATTATGAGTAAATAATCAGCCGGCAACTGGCTTTTCGCCTTTGCAAAGCCTCGTTGGAGATAAAGATTACGAGTTTGACTGTATAAGTTGGTATAAAAGTCCCAACCATAAGCTAAAGCAAATTGATGGTAAAAAACCAATCGTTCAAATGGACCCTTTATATCATTCCAGCCTTTGCCTTCGTTAAGCATTTTCAACACTTTGTCATAAGTCTTTTGAGTGGCTAAGCGTGAAGGCTGGTCAAATTGTTCTTGTTGATAAAGGGAAAACAGATTAACTGTCACTTCCGTAGTTCCTGGTAACATCCAATCTTGCTGCTGATAATTATGACCAAGTTCATGGAAGGGTCCCCAACTTAACACATTGTTATAGTCTTCAAACTTACTTTTAACCAGTGCCATAATAGGGTAACCAGAATGCATTGAACCGAGACTGATGTTAAAGTCTGAGTGAAAACGATTTGGTAACGTTGGGGTTTTGTGTGGAATTGCCTTATGCTTATCAAGACCCATCAATTGGTAAGTATTATTTGTCAGCTGTTGCCAGGCCTTTGCGTAAGCTTCAACATCCTCAATTTGTTGCAGCTGCTGCTTGGACAATAATACGATCATATTGCCACTATGGATTTCTCCCCAAGGTGCAGGATAATGTTTAATTTCGCTGTTCCATTGACTGTTAGTGTGTTCTCCCAGCTTAAAATAAGGTGCTTTTATAGCATTTTTAATTGTGATGTTCGCTTGCGCCTGACGATACTGTTTGTGTGAGGTTGTCAGGTAGATTAATCCACCATAAGGCGCGTTGATTGTGTTGCGACCAATGTTTAATTTCTTTGTAAAACTAACCTTTGGTGGGCGTGCCCATTTTTTAATATTCTTCTTGGTGGCTATATCATCAGTATGACCATTGACTCGTATTTCAATTTGGCTGGGTTTTCCATCCTCAAGAGTTTGATCTGATGGTGACGTAACATTAATCACGATGACTTCACCTGCTGGAGCATATAAGCCTGTGCTCAACCAATAAGGTGCAGTGCGGGATGTTCTAACCCAGTCACTGTGTACTTGATTAAAATCGAACGTGAGCGTTTTATCCATTGAGTCAGCATTGGGGGGTATAATGCCCATGACTTCATGCCCGATAGCTGCATGCTGGTTAGTGGTCAGATTTTTTCTGGTAGAATCAGCATACGCTAGCAGTTGGGTGTAAGGCCTTTCATTCAGACGATCTAGGGGATATTTAAGTACTGTATTGGTTTCTACAAGAAGTGTATCCACTATTGATTCAGGTAAGTACTGAAAAGTTTGGCTCAATCCGCTTGTCAGCTGAGTAAGAGTTTCATTTGTTATACTTGACAAAGCAGAGCCTGTCTCAATTGCTTTCAACAAGGCCAAGCGTTGGTGAATATTTGCAATGATTAGTTCATCGAAGTCGGGTTTGCTGGCAATTTGGTGTGAGAGGTGTACTTGAGATTTACCGCCATTCCAAGCAATACCTGCCTTTGAAAGGAGTTGCTGGCCTGGTGCTGCTTTTAGATTTGCTTTCCAGGACCACACCTGATGCCCCATTAGCAAGCTACCCCCTGCATTAACATAAGCTTCAAGCACAGCTTGTGCTTCAGGTGATTCGATACGAGGATTAACGATGGCTACAGGGAACTCAGCCGGATCAAAGAGAGCTGCCTGTTTAGTAATATTGGTTATTGGCGTGGTGTCAATTTGATACGTCTCATCAAACTTTTGGTTGCGCCAATTCTTCCATTCTACCAGCACCTTTAAACGCTGATCAGCAGACTGTAAAACCGTATCGTAAGATTGTGAGTGTCTTGCAGTTAACCAGCTCAAAAGGTTGCTGGTAAACTGTTGCATATTAGGTTGGGCTGCTGGATTCGTGAAGGCATTTAAATAAGCGTGAATTTCACGCCCCAACACAACCACCCGACCTTCTCCTAGTCGGCCAGCTGCAATAGTGCCAACACCCAGTTGCGGTTTTTTTGCATGTACTAAAAATCCTTGCGAGTCAATAGCAACAAGTTGGCTGATATTGTTGCCATTAAATTCAAGCTGTTGCACATTACGATATAGTGCTTCCAAATCTTTTTTATGTGATATTTTTAGAGCTGAAAAAAGGTCTATAGCTTCTTCTATTGCTTTGATTGCCTGGTCTACAGTGCTTTGTGTAATGGCTTCATTGTCCGTTAATTGTTTGACATCCTCTACAAGGGATGAAAACTCTTCAACATCAGCAGGGTAATAAGCATTATTTTCAACACCAATAGCCACTTGTTTTAATAGTTTATTGGCTTGGTCAAGACGAACTTGTAATTGCCCAAAATCTACAGGTGGTTTAGCAGAAAGCAACTGCCAGTGTTGGTTATTACCACCATGAGCTGTATAGGTAATTGCTTTGCCTGGCTCAGAAGCTGAAGCATCAAGCACCATTTGAGAGTTTTTTCTATTTTGGAGTTGCTGGTCAATTAACTGCCATTGTTGGTGTGTACCTTGGTGACATCGCCACATAAAAACAGCAGCATTATTGGTAGGGTTACGACCTGCTTCCATACAGAAATCTGGAGCAACTTTCACATGAAGGCGACCTAGAGCATCCTGGTACCATTGCTGTTCAGGTAACTCTTTGCAGGGAGACACTTTCACAGATGAGAGGTTAGAGACGGGGGATTGAGCTGTTAAACACTGTGCTTGTCCACCTAATTGAATATAGTGATAGGGTTTTGGCCCTGCAGCGCTTGTATTTAGCCCAAGTGTGCTGAGAACACCCAGTACAGAAAAATATATTTTTCCTTTCAAAATAAAATACCTTTTAGTTTTGTAGTTGGTTTTATTGCTTAAATCTGATAAATAATAAGAAATATTAAAATACATTAACAATAAAAATAAAATATTATTCTTATTGTTAATGTATTAGTTTTTTGCTTTTTATTGGTTTGTTGATAAGCATTTATCTCTCTTCCGAAGTCGTTTTGGTATGGGTTTTATAGCTTTAAATATATTATTTGTTTGAATTTAAGTTACTGATAAATCTAATAAAATAGATGCTATCAGGTTGTGCTTGTATGGCATAAATACTATAAAAAAGCATGTCTAAAGTATCATGAATATCTTACGGAATCCTTTGCTAACGACTTATTAGTAAATGGGTTGTTAATAATATAAAATAAGTTTTTATATTATTGATGCCGAGCTTTTTGTATGTCGACGATATCATGTTTTATTTATAATGTATATTTGATTTTTTAATGTTAATCAGGTGTTTTTTGCGCCTTTATTTGTAGTATAAAATTAATACATTCGTTTGTTTTTTTGTGGAAAATATTGAGATAACCTAGGATTAAAAGCTGCTCTAAAAATAGTGATGCTTGTTTGAGAGCAAGTAAACACTGCACGGAGGACGGCAGTGAATAAGGAGTACATAAGGGCTAAGCAACTGCTTCATAACTTAGCGATAGTAACCTTAAGTATTAAGTAAGCGACAACTGGGGCAAGAGTGCTGACACAGCCATTTCGAAAAACTGTATTTTTAGAGGTATCTATTAGCTTTAAGTTATTATAGTCTCGCTGGGGACTAAATTAGTAAAAAGCTACGATGAGGTATGATCTTGTGCATAAAGTGTGTTTACAGCTCCTTAACGTTGACGACCAAAAGTGCATACGTTAATTTACAAAAATAAGGTTAAGATATTTGTACGATGTTTCTGGCAGATATGAGTTGGTAAAAATAAATATGTGTGTAATCAATTCATTATTTTATTATCACTAGTTGGAATAAGTAGTTACCATAACACGCGAATACCAATTTGCGACCCTGTAAATATTTCTGTGTATCCGCCCAGTTTTAAATATAGGGTCTAAGTCGATCCTCAAACTCAATCATAAATCGATTTAACGCCGCTTTCCAATTTCGAATCGGCATTGTCCACTTTTTTGATGCATCCTGAATCGCTAAGAAAATAACTTTTCTTGCCGCATCATCCGTTGGAAACAATTTACGCTTTTTAATCGCTTTTCGGATGACGCTGTTGAGTGATTCAATGGCATTCGTTGTATAAATCGCTTTGCGTATGTCATCAGGATAATTAAACAG
>NZ_AUAF01000172.1 GCF_000428585.1 Zooshikella ganghwensis DSM 15267
AGAGCCGTTTAAGACTAAGACGTTGATAGGCTGGGTGTGTAAGCGTTGTGAGGCGTTGAGCTAACCAGTACTAATGGCTCGTGAGGCTTGACCATATAACGCCAAAGTGATTTGAGTGAGTTGTAGTTACGATTCTGCTAAAGGTTTATGCTTGACGACGATAGCGAGTGGGCACCACCTGATTCCATCCCGAACTCAGAAGTGAAACTGCTCAGCGCCGATGGTAGTGTGGCGTTTCGCCATGTGAGAGTAGGACATCGTCAAGCGCTTATTGGAAGCCCTGGTACACTGTACCAGGGCTTTTTACTTTTTAGGGATAACGCGTAAAAAAGCTGGCTGTTTACTAAGCTGAAATGACATAGGGCTTAGATAATCGTTAGGGATGCTCAGCCGGTTTAGTTCACCTGTCTTCTTTCTTTGTTTTACCCTTAAAAGACCTGCTTAATACCTATTCTTTTGGCTGTAATAAAAAAGCCTCTTCTAAACTTGCCACAGTTCTCGTTATAATTTAGTTGTCGTAGTAAGAAGTGATGCTATCACTTGTCGATATACTTATTTTCCTTTCTTATTCGCTTATATCTGTGCCGTGTTTTGTACCATCAGAAAACTAAGTTGATTATGTTTATTAGCAAACCTTGAAACTGAATAGCCACTGGACTTGGTGGGGTATTATTTCAAGAAGCAATGGAACACGGACGAGACGCTAGCGTTAGCTGTAGAGATGATTGGCATGGACAGACAGTTTAAGTTGTACGCCTTTATTAAAGAAATAATCAAAGATACATTTTCCCTTAGCTGGCTTCTTTTTAAAGTCATGATACCTGTATTGATTATCGTAAAGATAATGCAGGAGCTTGGCTTCATTGAATACTTCAGTATGGCGCTAGAGCCTTTAATGGGGCTGATTGGACTGCCATCTTCTATGGGGCTGGTATGGGCTACTACGATTGTAACCAATATTTATGGTGGTATGGTTATTTTCTTTTCAATGCAAGAGCCGATGACGGTGGCCCAAGTGACTGTGCTTAGCGCTTTGATGTTGTTAGCGCATGGCTTGCCAATTGAGGTGAGAATTACTCAGCTGGCAGGTTTGCGAGTCATATTTGTTGTCTTACTCAGGTTAATTAGTGCTTTTATATTCGCCTATTTGCTGCATTTGATTTACAGCAGTGGGAATTGGTTGCAAGACGCAAATGTTATTATCTTTGAGCCTCAAGAGATAGATCATTCCTGGTTAGGCTGGGCTAAAAATGAAACACTTAATTTAATTAAAATTGTAGGTGTGATTTTTTCGTTGGTGACCTTGCTAAAAATATTACGCTTGATTGGGGTTGAGAGGGTTTTGATATTTCTTTTGAAGCCTATTTTAAAAAGAATTGGAATTGCGGAAGAAGCAACAACTATTACTATTGTAGGAGTGACGCTAGGCCTTACTTTTGGTGGTGGACTCTTAATTCAAGAAGCCAATAAAGGACATGTTTCTGCAAAAGATATTTTTTTAGCAATGAGTTTGTTGTCTATATGTCATAGTTTAATAGAAGACACTATTTTAACTTCATTATTAGGTGGACATATTTCAGGAATTTTATTTGTAAGATTGATATTTAGTTTATTGTTAATTTGGGGCTTGGCTTATGTAGTCGCAAAATGCGATTCTAAAACAATGGAACGCTGGTTTATGCGCAATAAAAAAGAGGATACTGAAAAAGTCAGTGAACAGCCTTTGGTAGAGAATAAATAAAGCACTTAAGATAATAAAAAAGCCAGAATAAATAACTGGCTTTTTTATATCAGATCTTAATTAATAAAGCACACGACAGCGGATTGTGCCATTGACATGTTGAAGCTTTTCTAGGGCTATTTGGCTCTGTTCTGCTTCAACATCAATTACTACGTAACCCACTTTATCTTTGGTATCAAGAAACTGTCCACTTATATTAATGTTATTTTCAAAGAATATCCGGTTAATTTCTGAGAGTACACCAGGAATATTTTTATGAATATGAAGGATTCTATGTTGTCCAGGATGTGAAGGTAGGCCAACTTCAGGGAAGTTAACAGAAGTAATTGTCGTACCATTGTCGCTGTACTTCACAAGTTTTTCTGCAACCTCTTTCCCAATATTTTCCTGGGCTTCTACAGTGCTTCCTCCAACATGTGGTGTTAGTAAAACGTTATCTATACCTCTTAGTGGAGAGATAAACTCTTCGTTGTTGGACTTTGGTTCTATAGGAAATACATCAATCGCAGCACCTAGTAGTTTTTGGCTACGCAAGGCTTCAGCTAATGCATCTATATTGACCACTGTGCCACGAGAAGCATTAATCAGTACACTACCAGGTTTCATGGCCGCAATCTCGTCTGGCCCAATCATATATTTTGTCGATGGAGTTTCAGGGACATGAAGTGTAACAATATCACACAGACCCAGTAGGCTTTTCATATCTGCTAATTGGGTAGCATTTCCGAGCGGAAGCTTAGTGACAACATCATAAAAGTAAACTTCCATACCTAAAGATTCGGCCATAACGCTTAACTGACTGCCAATGTTGCCATAGCCAATAATACCTAACTTTTTATTGCGAATTTCATAGGCATTCGCTGCCGTCTTCTCCCAACCACCACGATGGGCTTTCATGTTTTTAGCTGGAACTCCCCTTAGTAACAGAATTGCCTCAGCCAAAACTAACTCTGCAACTGAGCGGGTATTGGAAAAGGGTGCATTGAAGACAGCAATACCTTTTTCTTGAGCGGAGGATAAGTCTACCTGATTTGTGCCAATGCAGAAGCAGCCAATTGCATTGAGCTTATTAGCAGCCTCAAGCACTTTGGGAGTTAACTGTGTGCGCGAGCGTATGCCAATAAAATGAACATCTGCAATTTTTTCTATAAGCTCCTCTTCTGATAGCGCAGTTGAGAGGTGTTCCACATTGGTGTAGCCATTGGCATTAAGCAACTCGATAGCAGAAGGATGTATGCCTTCCAACAGTAAAAACTTAATTTTATTTTTTTGCAAAGATGTAGTGGCCATATCAGGAAGTTACCATGGTCATAGTGTTCATCAGAGAGCAATAGGTTTCCCATAGTCCGGTACAACGAGCTTACATGGTAAGCATTATTATTATCAGCAGATTGCACACACCGATTAAATCCATTTATTAGAAAGTCCTGTTTAACAAATAGTAAGTTTGAGCATAACAAGAAACAAAGTTGGTGTATTTGGCTATGTTCTCTGCATCGATGGCTCATTTCGCAAACTATAAGGGGGGATAATCATAACATAGTGTGTCAGAATTATGAGCAAGTAAAAGGATGAAACTTATTCAGTCGCACTATGAGAAAAGCTGAGTAGGAATAAGGATCGTGAGTAAGTCAACGTTATTGAGAGTAAACCAATGAGTCAACCGGAAATCATAGCTCAACTAAAAGATATTATTGTGGAAGGTAAGGTCCTCACTGATGCTGAATCACTTAGCTTTTATGGTAAGGACTGGACGAAAGTATTTAGCCCGGCGCCTCTAGCTATTGTATTTCCCAGAAGTATTCCTGAAGTGCAAGCATTGGTTCGATTTGCTAATAAGCATAAAGTACAACTTGTTGCTTCAGGTGGTAGGACAGGGTTAAGTGGTGGTGCAGTAGCCGCAGATGGTGAAGTTGTTGTTGCTTTTGACTATATGAATAGCATTAAAGATTTCAATCCGATTGATAGGACTGTGGTTTGTGAGCCAGGAGTGATCACAGAGCAGTTACAAACATTTGCAGAAGAGCATGAGCTTTTTTATCCGGTTGACTTTGCATCTGCTGGCTCTAGTCAGATTGGTGGGAATATTTCAACAAACGCGGGTGGGATAAAAGTTATTCGTTATGGCATGACCCGGGATTGGGTAGCAGGCTTGAAAGTTGTAACGGGTACAGGTGAGTTACTTTCTTTGAATAAAGATCTGGTTAAGAATAATACAGGCTATGACTTACGCCAGCTATACATAGGAGGTGAGGGTACCTTAGGCTTTGTTGTTGAGGCAACAATGAAACTTGTGAGACCTCCTAAAGACCTTACGGTTTTACTGCTGGGTGTGCCCGATATGAGCTCAATTATGAATGTATTAAATAGCTTTCAACAAAAGATTGATTTAACAGCATTCGAGTTCTTTTCAGAGAAAGCGCTACAAAAAGTAGTGGCAAAAGGCGATGTCCAACGCCCCTTTGAGACTCAAGTAGACTACTATGCGTTGCTGGAGTTTGAGTGCTTGAATGAGCAACTTGCTGAACAGGCAATGGAGGTTTTTGAACTATGCTTGGAGCAAGGCTGGGTCATGGATGGGGTGATGAGCCAAAGCTTGACTCAATTGCAGAATCTCTGGCGTTGCCGAGAAGATATTTCGGAAACTATTGCTGAGTGGACACCTTATAAAAACGATATCTCAGTAATTGTGTCTAAAGTACCTGCGTTTCTTGCTGAAGTAGAGCGGGTTGTTACCGAACATTATCCTGACTTTGAAATAATCTGGTTTGGCCATATTGGTGATGGCAATATTCACTTGAATATTTTAAAGCCAGAGCAGCTCAACCAAGAGAGCTTTATAGAAAAGTGTCACCATGTCAGCCAGTGGGTTTTTGAAATTGTGGAAAAATATCAAGGTTCGGTGTCGGCGGAGCATGGTGTTGGCTTGTTGAAAAAAGACTTCCTACAATACACACGAAGCCCAGTAGAAATTGAGTACATGAAGGCTATCAAGCGGATTTTTGATCCAAATAATATTATGAATCCCGGGAAATTGGTTGATATGTAACTGGAAGCAAAGTTAATCAGCTGTACCCTGTGAAGTGTTCATTTGGGCACAGCGATTATTTTTTGTCAGACAGAGAGCGTCTCATTAGGGTTATATACCCATATTATTTAAAGTATCCAGCACTTGCCGTGTTGCAGAAGCAATAGCGGGGTGACTTTCAGCGAATTTAATGGCTTCTTCTTCTAGACGGTGTTTAAGCGCTTCAATCGGTGGCTCAGCTTCAGGAGCGTTGATAGCTGTATTTATTTCATCAGCGATTTGACGTAATTCTGCAGTGGTACACTCATCAGCTGCTTCTACATCATCAATGACTTTCAGAAGCTCATCCATGTCTGGTTGCAAACGTTTTGGCGTCATAGCGGTCATCCTAAAAGCTAATGTATTTATAAAGATAATATGCCAGGAAGTACTCATCTGGCAATTTTCCTCTTTTCATTAAACCATCAAAAAGTTGGGAGGGTATGTGACTAAATCACTATGGTGGGAGAATGGACAAAAGGTTGAATGGTCATTAGGAAAAATTGTTTGCGTTGGACGTAACTATGCAGATCATGCTGCTGAGTTGAATAACCCAGTACCAGAGCAGCCATTACTCTTTATGAAACCCGCAACAGCTTATAGTGAGGTAACGTCCTCTGTAAAGCTACCTGTAAGTAAAGGGAGATTACATTATGAGACGGAGCTTGCGTTATTGATTGGCAAGCCTTTATCGATAAATTCAGGCATTAAGCCAACCGAGGCGATTGTAGGGATAGGCTTAGCCTTAGACTTAACATTTAGAGATATTCAAGCAGAGCTAAAGAAAAAAGGGCATCCTTGGGAGAGGGCAAAAGCCTTTGATGGTTCATGTCCAATAACCAAATTTGTGCATTTTGATTCAAGCTGGTCTCTAGAGGATATTGAGTTTTATTGTTGGATTAATGGTAATTTGCGGCAACATGGTGTGACGAAGGGTATGCTGTTTTCAGCTACAGCATTATTAGAAAACATTAAAACAGAATTTACTTTACTACCTGGCGATGTTGTTTTAACCGGGACTCCGGCAGGAGTGGGTGAACTAAAAGGAAGTGAAGTTATTAGGCTTATGTTACAGCACAAGCAGACTAAATTGATTGATCAAACTTTTTCTACTAGTGCTGAATAAAGGTTTGCTGTCCTAACACGTTTAATCAAAATCTGTTTAGGACAGCATGAGCAGTACAATTTAATCGACTTTTATTTGGGTAATGTATAAGGAACCAGGGTTATTTGAGCATTACCTGATGCTCCATAGTAACCACTATAAGATCTTGCTCTTTCTAAGGTATAGAATGAGTCAACATAGTCATCTTCATTACTGAACCAGCGATCAGGCATTGCTTCAACAATCGCTTGACCAATACCTATGAGTAGACCTATTTCTGGTTGTCCTGCGGCTGAGACGATTTTGCTTACAGCTCCAATAAGCTGCTTGGAAAGCTCCTTATAGTTGTAGTTATCGTCATGCTCATACAGCATGATATTAGCAGCACCAAAACGATATTGACCCCACATCAACATGATTTGATTTGGGTAATAGGTCTTTTTGTCTTCATCTAAATAAGGCATGTCAACAACATTGAGAACAGCTTCTTTTTTAGATGGATTAATGCCTGAAACAATTGCGTAGATTTCTGAACTACCAAGCACCCAGGGTTCATGATCATTGTTTAATCTAATCTCAGTGAGCTTAGCGGTTTCACGCATTCTCTGATTATTTGCAGCACTGCTATATTGAGGAAGATCTTTTTTGTTAAATTTTAGTCCTGCTTTTGCAATTTCTTGATTAAGTACTTTCAAACCTGCCTGTAAGTCTTTTTTACTATTTATATCAATTACAAAAACAGGCATATTTGGCATTTCATTTGGGTCTAAATAATGCACATTACCATCTTTATCAAATGCCTCGATAGTTGACCAGTTTTGCTCATTACCATCAGGTACGTATGCTACGAGCCAGTCATCACCTGCTTCCCAATCAGCAAGCATAGACTTATCGGCTAACCTAATTTGTAATAAATTGTCTTCGTAGGTAGCAATGCCTTTGCGCTCAGAAAGAGATAGGTTTGCAGCTGAAACTTTTTTACTTAAGCTTTGGTTATTAGTTGCAGATGTAAGCTGTTGTAAGCTCAAAGATTGTTGATAGCGGTGAATATTTTGACGTAATTGGTTATCTATTACTTCACTCTGCAAAGCAATATCTTTAGCTAGCTCTCGAGTGATGGGGGCAATTTCTACAAACTCTGATTGAGCAAGGGTTACAGAGGATAGGCATGATAATACAAAGCCTGCTAATGTTTTTCTCATTTAACGCTCCTTGATATTTACCTAATTGGTAGGCAAGGATGATAGTTTTCATTAGTGAAGATAATATTATTAATATTTTAAATACTGAATTATATAAATAATAACAATATTATCTGACTCCAAACCAAGTAGGCTCTTTGAAAAAATATGCTTTGTTTGTTTTATTACACATGTTAGTTATGATTTACAAACAACAGGCTAGGCGACAATGTTTGCTGAGCTTGTTAAATTTCAGCTATTATAACCTTCACGAATGATTTCTAGGTTTTGTTATCTTCTCTCCTCACCCCAATCACCTATTAATATAGGCTCATGGGGCTTCGTCACTCGATGGCCGCACCTAAAAACCATTCGCATTGGATATACATACCGCGATCATTTATTATTCTTTTGGAACGAACACGCTAATACACTTTTGGTGTTTATTAGTGCGAGAAATACTAGCTTAAATTATGTTGCAAAATAACATATTAAAAAGAGATAGATATTCTATCTTTTGACAGGCAGCCAAATAATGATAAAGCTGATTTAACTAAATTTTTTACGGATAACTTCTCTATAGTAAAGAGGCAAGCATCCAGGTTCTAATTAGCGTTACTCTAATTGTGAATTTGCTAATTAATCAGTTTCTAGCTGGTTCTGTCATTGATAAAAGTCAAGCTATTAATATCAAAAAAAATATTCTGAGCGCAAGCATTATTTTTATAAATCAAAAATGAAACCAAAATGTAATAATTGGTTAACAATTAGCGCATGTTGATATACCACTGGCTCTCTGCTTTCAGACCATTGTATAAGTATTTAATTGCTTTAGATTGCTTGGAAGAATTACTTTTAAGTCCAGTAAAAGAAAGCTCCGTGACTGACTCTCTTATCTGTACTTTATTGCCAGCAGGTGAGATAGAAATAACGGAGTTCGCTGAAGATAAAAGTGACGTTTCATTCGATTGGCAAGTTAACAATCTATCTAGCGAAAAGACGCCACCTTCGCAAGAAAACCCAATATCAGTCAAGATAGTTTTAGATTTATTTAATACTTTAACGCGATGCTCGACTTTTTAGCCTATTAATTTAGCTAACTGAAGAGGAGCATTGCCTTGGTTCCTATTAAATAATACACACAAACTGTGTGATAATAGCTTGCGGGTAATTCGATTAGTCAAGCTCCATAGTGTTCTGCCTTTGGTTCGCTGAATATTAAACCTTTCTACTAGCTGACCAATCGTTGTCTCC
>NZ_AUAF01000173.1 GCF_000428585.1 Zooshikella ganghwensis DSM 15267
TTAAAACAGCAAGGTATCGTAAAATTAAAGGCGGAAGGACTGTCCGTCTCTGCTGATGGAGGCTGTGTAAGTCTGGCTAATGCCAGCTGTAGCCTGTGAAATCAGAAGCCTCGCCCGATTAGGGTGGGGAGCAGTCACTAAAACCAGTTGTTTTTTTACTAAACGTGATGTATAAAAAAATGGTCAGTAATACGCACTTATAGCTGACTGAAAGTGTGTCACCACCAATCAGAGAGATAGATACAGTCTCTCTGATTGAGAGCAACTGTATCCTATCTCACTTATCGTGAGTAAGGATGCCCACATGAATAACTCATTCACTCAATTTAATAACTTTGATTGTCTGAAAGATCTTAATTTAACTGCTGAAAAATTTGTTGAAAATGATGGCTCATTAGATAAGTTTTTGTCTGACAGAAATTTATACGGGCTGATATTTGAAGCAAAGCAGTTATTTCTTCAACCAAGTGCATTTCAGGAATTCTGTTATGAGCTTTACACTGCAAGACGTGGTCAGTACTTGATTGTAAAGCACTTACACAGCAGAGATTTGATTGTACTTACTTCTCCTAGTGGTGAATCATTAAGGTTCACGCAAGTAATAGATGCGCTATCTCGCTTAGGGATTGTGCACAATTCGCTGTCGTCTTTATAGGCTGACTGCAGATGAATGAGTAGCTTTAGCTGCTCATTCATCAATACGTTACTTTGTGTGATAGCTGGCAGATTAAGATGATTCATTAATTTCGTTCAAGAAACTTAATAACTTCTTTGATGAGGTAGCAGATAGCTCTATCTGATTGTTATCAAGATTAAGGATTTTGCTGCCTGAATGAGTAGTGAAGAGATCAATTTTAGTTGAGGTTATGACGGAATCATCAAAATTAACTATAACGCTATCTCTATAAACAAGCTGAGACGGATCTTTAACAGTAGTAAAGGTTAGAGTAAATGACCTATTTTTAGCTGTTTTTAAGGACAACTTATGTATAGATTCAATGCTTGAAGGTTGCTCATTTAAAAGTTTATCTAGTTGAGCTAGTAGTTCGCTAATGATTTTAGATGGGATATTTCCTCCCTGTTCATCATTTACCCTAGCTTTGTACTGGTAAATAGACTGCCTTTGTACATTAAGGTATGCAGCAAGGTCAGTGTCTGACTTTATTCGTAATAGCCGCTTAAGCTTGTCAATAATTTGTGCGTTACTATAAAAATTCATATTGTTTTATTTACAAACGAAATGTTATGTATATAATCTAATGGTTATAAGGATATGTATCAAGGACTGTGCTATGGATCTAGCTAAAATAACCACAATCAGCATTGGCGCTTGGTCCTCACGTATAGCGTCATATTTACTTTCAAGCTATTTTGCATATACGTTTGTTCAAAATTTAGGCTACTTAGCTATTGTCTTAGCTTTGCTCTTCATTTTGGTTACAGATTTAGCATGTATTGAATCCTTAAAACGGCTTATTTTGAGGCAAGAAAAGACAACAGTTGATGTATTTGTTTTTGTATTATGCCTTGGGATTAGTGTGGTGACTATAAGTGGGGTTGTTACTTCTGTGTCACTGAATGATCACCAGCAACATACCATGGTTAATGAACGCCTCCAGGTCTTAAATGATAAGATTTCAGCGCGCACAGATGAAATTGAACAGCTCAAAAAAGAGCGAACTATATATACGGAGTCAGAGAAGATCCGTTTAGAAGTAAATGCTAGGAATGGCAAAATCAAAGTGCTTACTGCTGAAAAAGAAGCTCTACAAGAAGAACGACTGAAGTTATTGAGTGGTAGTACACCACAAATAGATGCTTATCAGGGGATTGCAATAACGTGGGCTGCTTTCTTACCTATAACAGCACAACAAGTAAACTTACTGATGGGATTGCTGGTAGGATTGGTATTTGATTTCTTAAAGCTAGTATTTATTGTTTGGCAAACTAAAGCAAGATGTACAGCATCAGTTATTGATGGACCTAGCAGTAATACATCGGATAGTGATAAGACTAAGATCATGGGGTACCCTGAACTAGCATTGGCCTCAAGTCAGCCAGCTGTTAAGGCGGCTCAGCATATGAAACCTAAGACAAAAGGTGTTCTAACTGCAAGAAATGGAGTGTCAGAAGAAACCATTGAAAAAGCAATTGATGTGATTCAACAAAAGGAAATTACCAGTGGTTTTCATTCTAAATTAAGGGATAGCTTAGCAATAGCAGATGCGAAAGCTCGTCAGTTATGCCAGGAGTTAACCAATCGCCAAATTTTAGAGCGCGAAGGTAAATATTATAGGTTAGGACCAGCTTTTCAATGCTTGGTGGCTGCATAATGAAAGGTAAACATAATATTTTGTTGTTTAATCGAAAAAGTGTGCCTACGTGCAAGCAAGGTGAGGTGGTGTGTGATCATACCCGTATTAAGTTAAACCGTGCGACACGTACATTGCAGTGTTTGAATTGTGGTAAAAAAATTGATCCCTTTGATCACTGTTGGCGGTTAGCTGAAAAAGGTGAGCAAATCATGGTTGATATTCGTCACCTGAAAGCTGAGCGAGATAAAGTAAAGCGTGAACTTGCAGAATTACGCGTGAAAAAAAGTGAAATAGATAAGTCATAATTTATTGCAGAGTGTAGATAAAATTCGATAGAATACGGTGTTATTCGTATAAAAATAATCTATATCACCGTACTCTAATAAGTTGTAATAAGGAAGTTAACTAGATTATCGCTTACTCTCTTGAAGTAAGTAGTGAGTGTGATAATAAGACTTAATACCACGCGCTAGCTCACTGTACAGCGAATAGGAGTCATAAACTGCGTCCAAATTAAGGTGTTCCAGGGAGTCGAGAGAAAGCCGTATTAGCTCGCGAATGACCATGGAGCGATTGATCACTTTGGGGTCACAGTCTTCGTTGACGACATCAATAATGTATTCTTGCAAGTCGTCAATCATTTCTTGTGGCAGGTGAAACGTGATGAGTTTTGCCATGGTTCATTCCCTGAATGGTTAAAAAAGGACGTGAAAAAGGAACCTATATAACTCCTTATATAATATAGGTTTGACGAAATCATACTGAATATTATTTCGGGTGACAAATGGATACGTCTTTTCAGGAAGAAGCAGACGAACTAAAAAATTTACGTTTTTTTAATCAAAAAACCGTACTTGGTGTGCCAATACCCCATGTAATTAAAGCCTTTATATTTTGTTTATTGCTAAGTTTTCAAGTGTACTGGTGGTTTGGGGTATCCCTATTTACAGTTTTGTTTTTAACGGCCTATGTCATCTATCGTGATGATTATGAAGCGTTAACGTCATGGTGGGCTGCATGGTCTGTTAGGCGTTTGTCTGTAGATAAACCAACATTAAAAAAACGATTAATTATTCTTAATCGACAAGGAGAGAGTGTCAGTGAAAAAAGGACTACCGAAAAATTTAGTTAAATATTACACAACATACTGTGTATTGTTTTATTCGTCCTGGGCTTCAGCTGCTTACAACCTTAATGCTCCTACCACTGGTTTATTTGCAGGTCCTAACAAATTTTTTCAGGATCTAATAAATAATATGACGGGACCTTGGGCGGTAGGTTTTACCATTGTATCTGCGGGGGTAGGCCTGATGATATGGGCATTTGCGGCACAACAGGGTAAAGCTATTCAAACCTTGGCGCGTGCTGTGATTGCAGGCATTGTCTTTTTGAATATCACTGCTTATGTAATTGCTATTCAAAACTATTCAGGGAGTTCTACCTAATGAAGGCCATTAGTCAGCTGATTAGTGCATATGGCCAATGTCAAAAACAGATGATTACCACTAATGGACATGTTTTATGTGGCTTAAACATTGAACATGGTATTGAACTGCAACCTTATGAAGAGGCGACCTTGCGTCGTCTCAGTCAGTTGTATAAGTCCTTGTATGAGCAATACAGTGATACTATTTATTGGCAATTCTACCTGCATCTTGAAGGCTATAAGTATGTTCCCATGCCTCGTGATCATTCACGTAGTCAGCTGGTTTCGGAGCGCCGTGCACAGTTCTTGAACGAAAAAGGCCTCAGCCTTTCCAAGCTCTTTCACTGT
This sequence comes from Zooshikella ganghwensis DSM 15267, assembly GCF_000428585.1. Taxonomy (GTDB): domain Bacteria; phylum Pseudomonadota; class Gammaproteobacteria; order Pseudomonadales; family Zooshikellaceae; genus Zooshikella; species Zooshikella ganghwensis. The sequence continues at coordinate 4,090 of NZ_AUAF01000173.1, forward strand.
TATGAAATTAAGCGGCCTCATCGGTTAGAGTTAAATTTGTTAAGGTTGCGTAAACTGGTCAAATCCATGACTAGCTTACGTGAAATAAAAAAAATTAAACCGTTATTTTCATTGCAAGATAATCTCTATTTAAATAATGAGTTATTAAAAGATCAGTTAGAGCAAGCCGAAGATATGCTGCATGTACTCAGTGATAGGCTAGATGCATACAGTTTTAACGTCCAATCGATGAGTACTACTGATCTGTGGCGGCTTTATCACTTTCTGGTGAATTTTGATAAAACTGTGTTTTTACAGTCGACATTCAATCAAGCACCATCGACTAATTGGCATGAACTGCTCGGCCAAGGTGATCAGGAAGTGGTAGAAATTGAAGGACTGGGTACAGCGCTCAAACTCCACGGTGCAGTACCAGTTTACACTAAAGTGTTGTCAATCACAGGGTCAGGGGACTCTCACGTCCGTTCTGCTGCATGGCTACGGGGTAAAATACCATTATTACAGCGAGGTAATTATGTGGTTATTACCCGATATGAACCGTACTCGCGGTTGCAAAAATCTTTATTTGTAAAAAATAAAAAAAATGAGGTGGCTCAACAAACGTTAAAAGTGAGTGATATTTTACTGGGTAATGTTAAGAATGCGGATGAACGATTGCGTGATGATGCTGCATATAACGAAGATGCAAAGCGTGCTATTCAGGATCTAAACAGGATTCAAAATGACCGTATTTTCGGACACTATCATGCATCAATTTTGGTATTTGATGATGATTTAAATGCTTTAAGAAAAACGGTAAAAGATTTTAACCAAGCACTTAACACCGCTGATTTTAACTTTATTTGGGAAAGTGCAGGGATACAAAAGGCTTATGCTGCTTGTTTACCAGGCAGTAAAGAGTCTAAATACCGTAACTTACAATACAATGCTGCCCAGGCATCAGCCTTAAGCTTAAACTATAAGGCACATACCGGATTACCATATTGGCAAACTACCAATGTCAGCGAAGAGAGTTTGGTCATACTGGAATCAGCTGATGGTACGCCTTTTCATTTTTCACCGTTTGTGGGCGACAAATGTTTACTGTTATGCACGGGACCTATTCGTAGCGGTAAAAGCTTTTTACGTATGCTATTAGCCATGCATATGCTCAAGTTTGGCACATTGTACTCTGCGATTGATATTGATGAAGGGGCTATACCCCTCGCCCGTTTCTATGGTGATGATGCCGCCATGATCAATATTGGTGGTGATGGTTTTGGTTTTAACCCATTTCGTCTACTGGATGATCCTGTGGTAAAGGATACGCTCTATAGCCATTTGGTAACACAAGTGCGATTGATGTTACTAAACAACAAAACCATCCGTGAAGAAGAGCGTCTTTTACGGCCAGAAGAGCTTGAAGACCTTATTCAGTGTATTGGGCAAGTAATGAGCTTAGGCGTCGAAGGTCGTTTATCTGGAGTGTTTGAAATGCTGATGAACACTACAAAGCAACGACTCACAGCATTTTTGCCAGGGAGCCATTATGGGGATCTCTATGGTGTTGCTGAAGATGCTATTGGCGAATTAAAAAAGCGTATTTCTGTTTTTAATTTAAAGCAGTACAAAGATAACGATGAATTACTGCCAATTTTAATGAATGAGATGTTCTATAGAGTGTATATGCAGTATGAAAATGAACATTTACGCACTATTCCAAAATACACCGATATTGATGAAGCCCACCACTTGCTCAGCATCGAAGCAGCCAGAGATGCCTTATTAAAATGTGTACGTACCAGTGGTAAATACTTTGGTGGGTTTGGGCTATGGACCCAAGGTCCTAGGGAATACATGTCGATACCGGACTGGCATGTCGTACGAGGGGCTGCAACGGCCTATATTTTTATGCCGGACTCTGAGGGCGATGCCTCACTGTATCAACAAGCCTTTGATTTAAGTGCTGATGAGTGCGCCTTGATTAAAAAAATGAAACCTAAAAAACAAGCACTCATTGTTCAGCGTGAGGTGGGTATTTCTAAAGTGGTGAATATCAATGCAGACCCCGCACAGTACGTCATTGGTACCAGTCGGCCCCAGGAAGCACCTATTCGCAACGAACTGTTTAAACGTTATCAACATAACCCTGACCTTGCCATTGAGGAAACCATTAAACAACTGAGACAGCAAGGATGTCGATTATGAAACTTAAAAAGCTTGCAAAAAAACTAGGTTATACACTTGCCTTATCAACTCTAATGAGTAGTTCGATTGTATTTGGTTCTGGAGGTACTGGAGTACCTACTTCGGATGTTGCTCTTTACCCCTTGCTAGAAAAGATAGCTGAGGGAAACAAAAAGGTGCTGGAGCAGCTTTCAGATAATGAAATCGCTAAATTGATCGAGCTATACGGTAAGCTTGATGATCAATATAAGAAACTCAGTGCAGAGTATGAGCATTTACAACGTATTGCACATGGACTGAAAACCATCGTTAAAGATCCTGAGCAGTTAAAACGCTTAGCGTATGAGCGTTTAGTAACAAATCGATCTGTGTATGATGATATACAACTGTATGATAAAAATGGTGTTTATAACGCTGATGAAGGTGTTAAGCGCATTTACCAAAGGGTGTTGGGAACCAGTGAAGTAGGCCGCCAACTGATTCCTGATAGGTATAGAGATAAAGGTTTTACCAGTGCAATGCGTGAAAAAGAATTAGCTAACTATGATCGTGACTTTCAACGTTCTCGCTTAGCTGATATCCATGCTTTTGATGTGAAAGATCTTGAGACAAAAAGAAGAAGTGCTATCAAAAGGTCTTCGGACTTAGATGAGCTTAGGCGTGATGTTGCGTTAGATAATAATAATGAGTTGGCTACGCTACAGTTAATGGCTTTGCAAAATCAGCATATTTTTGAAAATTTACAAGTAATGCAAGAGATTCAACAAAAGCAGTTTGAACATTCGAATAAGTTTTCAGATTTTATTTTTGCTAAGCAAGCTCAGGGCAGGTTGGAGCGTATTGAACGTATCCAAAGAGCATTAAACCAGTCACCTACAAAGATTGATAATACTGGGCGTTGGTGATGGTTTGATGAGTAAGGTCTTGGCTACTCAACAGCTTTATCAAATAAAGGTTAATAGGTATCTTACAGGATGTATTTATGAAAAACATGGTTTTAGCTTTTATTAGTTCTATATACACCTTAAATGGTATGGCTGCGAGCAATCCATATATTGACCCATATTTAGAGAAAAAAGCAGAGTACCATGAGCAGTTAAAGAAAGGTTGTAAACAACAAAAGTCGAAAAGCGTAGAAGATTTATTTAGTTGCTATAAGAATATCAGAAAAAGAATAGATAATGAGATTCCTGATAGAGGTACAGATGCTTACTGTAAAAATAAATATAACAGAAAAAGTAAACAGGATACTCAGAAGCTTATAGTTAAACTTAGAGCACTTAGAGATAACGCGAGGTCAAGTATACATGTGAGTGAGAGAGTTAAAGGAGAGGTTTTTGAAGAGGACTTCGACTTTGAAGTACTTTGGCTTCGAAAAAATATCCTTAAGGAGGAACTAATGATGTACGATGATCGTGGCTTTTAACCTGTTTTTTTAAGTTGTAATACCCTTAACTTTATAGCTCCTATAAATTATATATATAGGATTCTATATATATTTATATTTTTTTATCCTATTTTATTATTCTGCAAGGATGCGTAACGAATGAGAAATTCTGTAAAACCGCTGTTGCTGTTTGCGCTCCTGTTGCTGGTGCCTGGGGTTGCGCTGGCTGCGGATGCAACAACCACAGTGAACAGTGATGTGCTGTTTAAAACAACATTGAATGTAATCAGTGATTTTGTGAATTATGTGTTAGGTAGCCAGGGGAGCACGAATGTCCTGGGTAGCTTTGTTTGGCGGCTAATGCTGGTCATGGGGATTATCGCAATAGCTGATGCGTTGCTTCAGTGGGTTTTTTTTCGAGGTGGGGTTGAAGTTGCAGTACTGACGACCATACGTATTCTGCTTTGTGTTACCGGTCTACTTTTCTATGATTATCTGACAGATCTACTGTGGTCTGGTATTAACGATCTGGGCTTTGCGATCCAAAAAGTAGCGATTGGCAATACCGATCAATTTTTTGTTTACACTCATATTAAAAAAATCCTGAGTCGCTTGATTGGGATGGAATGGGATTTATTTGATAAAGGTTCACGTATTCTCGCGTCATTATCCTTTTTACTATTTAGTGGCTTGCTT
>NZ_AUAF01000174.1 GCF_000428585.1 Zooshikella ganghwensis DSM 15267
AGTCATTGCCAGCAAAAGAGGTTAGTGAAATGATCCAACATCACTGGCAAATTGAAAACAGCTTGCACTGGAGTTTGGATGTTGCATTCAGAGAAGATGATAGTCGAATTCGTAAAGGACATTCAGCTGAAAATATGTCTAGAATTAGGCAGATAGCACTTAATATTCTTAAGCAAGATAATACTTATAAAATTGGAATAAAAAATAAGAGACTCTCTGCTGGTTGGGATCATGAATATTTAATGAAGCTAATTTGTTCGGTGTAAATTTATATGCGATTGCCCTGGGGTCATTGCTATCTATAAAATGTTTGGCCAACTGATTATGGCTATGATGATACTCTATTGGAATAAGAATATTGATTGATCGTCCAATTACTTCTTCTGCGTTGTATTGAAAGCATATTTCAGAGGCATGGTTGTAGCAAACAACATGCAGCGTTCTATCGACAATAATGACTGGCTTGTGTAGCTGATCTGCAATGAAGTTCAAGCTTTCCACGGTTATCCTTGTATTTATAGTTGTAAAACATACTCCTATTATAGCGGAGAATGTTATCTCTATGATTAAAAAAGTACATGTTAGCTTAAGTTCAGTAGTACGCTTTTCTTGAAAAGAAAATACTCAGTTGTGGGTATTTGCATTAAATTTTAAAACAAATTTTTAGATAGCTATTTATTATGTGTTTTAAATGGTTTTAACTTTTACGCATGTTGTCACAGCTGGACTATATTTTTTAATTAATAATGTTTGGTTTTTTATGAGCTAGGAGCGCAAGTCTCTCTATGAAACGTCATCTTATATTTTTGGTTGCCATATTGATTTTAAATGTTAAATGTGGTGTGGTGGCTGAAGAATTAGTATTTAATACACAGGATTTTCCTCCGTTTAATTATACGGTTGATAATAAGGTAGAAGGGCCTGCAGCTGATATTATCAGAGCAGCCTGTCAAGCACTATCGTATAGCTGCAAGTTTAAGCTTTTACCTTGGCGACGCGCCATTAATGAAGTGAAGGAGGGAAAAGCACATGGGCTATTTGTTATAGGCTGGAATAAAGAAAGAGATCAGTGGCTTTATTATTCTCCTCCGCTTATGGAAACAGCCTACGGTTTCTTTGTGCGAAAGTCCAATACCCTAAATTACTCAGGACTTAAGGATATTGAAGGCTACCGAGTGGGGGTCTTTGGCCCATCGAATACTTCAAAGTCGCTTGAGAAAATCAAGCAAAGTATGGAGTCTGAGAGCTTGAATGCTATTCACATAAAGATGGTATCAGATGATATCAATATTTTTAAGATGTTGGATGACCCGAAAAGAAATCTAACAAGCGTTTATTCTAATAAAGATGTAGGCATGGCTATTATTCATCAAGTTAATTTGGGTAATATCCGCTATGCAGGGTCACATAAAAAACTCAACTATTATTTTGGGCTTAGTAAAGAGTTTACAGATAAAAAGGTTGCTGATGCTTTTAGTAATACAGTTTCAGATATGAGAAACTCTGGAAAATTAAAAGAAATACTTGATTCATATCATATGCGGTTAGCACCCATAGATAAATAGTAAGTATAGTAATATAGCTCTGGAATGAGTATGCCTTTATTATCGCTGCTTGCCATAATTGTTTTGGTATTTAATTCAGTGCTTAAAGCTGGAGAGCGCGATATTGTTGTTGTGGAAAGCTATCATACAATGTACCCGTGGGATAGAGACTGGTTAATGGCACTGCGTGATAGCTTGGCACACTATAATTTAATAACGTTTCAAATGGATACCAAACGGTTACCTCGGAAGCAGTTTACACAACGTGCAGAAATTGCATGGGATATTATAAAGAGTGTTGATCCTGCTCTTGTCATTTTGGGGGATGACAATGCGCTCAGCTATCTAGCTACAAAAGTTGGCAATAGTCAGTATAAAGTAATTTATCTAGGTATTAATTCCAATCCGCGAAAAACAGCTATATTAAAATACAAAAATATTACAGGAGTGCTAGAACGCCCATTATACCGTCGTTCAATCATTGAAATGAAGAAAGTACTGCCTGGGATGAAAAAAGTGCTGATTATGTTTGATGGGAGTACTACATCAAAATATGCTTCAGAGGACCTATTTCAAGGTAATGACTTAGTAACATACAGTGGTGTTGAAATGCACCTTGAGACAACCAATAATTATGAACGATGGAAATCAGTACTGCTGTCAGCGAAAGAAAATGGATATGATGCCATTTGGGTGGGGCTTTACTTTACTGTATTTGATAAGCAAGAACATATAGATCATCGGCAACTTTTATCTTGGACTTCAAATAACAGTAAGGTGCCTTTATTTGCGTTATGGGATTTTGCGGTAGGTAAACAGAAAACGATAGGTGGCTATGTTATGACGGGTAATTCACAGGGAGCTGCAGCAGGTTTACTTGCGCAACAAGTACTCGCAGGTACTTTACCAAAGGATATATTGCCTGTCATTGCAGAACATGGAGAGATGATTTTTAGTCGGCACGAACTTGATCGATGGCAACTGATTTTGCCAATGGAATTACAGTTGTCTGCAGAATTTGTTGAATGATAGTTAAAGGAGGCTATTTATGAAAAAAATCATGAAGTTATTGCTACTTGGTATGTTAATATACTTTTCTAATTATGCCCTAGCAGCAAATAAAGTACTCTTAATTGAAAGTTATCATGCCGATTATCCTTGGGATATTAGTTATGTTGAAGGCTTAAGATCTGTCTTTGAGTCGAAAGAAATTTCGCTGCTTCGATTTCAAATGGATACGAAACGAGTACCAAGTGTAGAGTATCAGCAAAAAGCTGATGAAGCTTGGGCATATTATCAGCAAGTACAGCCTGATCTTGTCATTCTTGGAGATGATAATGCATTAAAGTTTCTTGCCGAGAAATTTTCACAAACAAATACGCCAGTGGTTTATTTAGGTATTAACAGTAATCCAAATAAACTGGGTATTACTAAGTATAAAAATATCACCGGTATTTTAGAACGCCCATTATTTAAAAAGTCTATTGCTCAAGTGAAAGAAATTTTACCTAATGCAAAAAAGCTTCTTATTCTATTTGATAATGGCACAACTTCTACCCAGGCATTAGAAGATGAGTTTAAAGGTAAAAAGACCGGTGCGATTAGTGGCATAAAAATTGATATTCACCAAATTGGTATTCTAAGTGAGTGGAAATCAGCAGTCAGTTCTGCCAAAGAAAGTGGATATGATGCCATCATTACAGGTCTTTATCATACCTTGCGAGATGGAAACGATAAGTCTGTTGATTCAACCAATTTAATAGAGTGGACGTCAGAAAATACGCCAGTACCTATGTTTGCCTTCTGGGATTTTGCGGTAGGACCAAAAAAAGCAATTGGAGGACTGGTGCTGTATGGTTTTTCCCAAGGCCAAGCGGCTGGCAAAATGGCAATGGACATTTTATCGGGTAAACAGCCTTCCTCTATACGGCCAAAAATAGGAGAGAAGGGTCGAAATCTATACAGTAAGTCATTACTGGAAAAGTGGAGTATTACTCTGCCAGACTCAATTGCCAAAAGAGCTGATTATATTGATTGACAGCCATTTTACCTGGCAAAAGAATTAAAGTGTGAATTTAGTCGTGTCTTGATAGTACTTGATCTTCAGTACTTATATTTTCTATACTCTTGGGCATCTTGTCGGAGTGCCTGTAGAGGTGAAGTCATTCATCTCTCTGGCTGAGACTGCAGTTGCGGGATCCGTGGAACCTGATCTGGTTAGTACCAGCGAAGGAAACAAGAGTTGCCAAAGCACGTAGCGATGCCACCTGGGTGTACATAAGAAGTGATATACACCAGTTACTGTTCATTTTTCATGGTTTTCGTGCAGTGCTTTCAGTAGTTCACCTGTTGGGCTATTGAACTGGTTACCAAAACTCTCCCTCTGTTTACTCACGACAAGCAATCACAAACTATATCCATTGTGGACGTGTGAGTGCTTATGTCTAGAAATGAAAGTCGCCAAATGGCGCAAGATTTTATTAATCAGCTTAGTTGCCAACCCTTTCCAAATTCAGAAAAGATATATATTACTGGTAGCCAAGATAATATTCGCGTTGCTATGCGTCAGATTAAGCTGGCTGATACATTAGCTGGGGGTACAAAGGCTAATCCAAGCTACGAATCTAACCCACCTGTTCCCGTTTATGATACATCAGGGCCATATACTGATCCCTCTGCGACAATTGATGTGCATAAGGGAATAGCTGCGTTGCGTAAATGCTGGATAGAGTCTCGAAATGACACAGAGGAGCTGACGAGAGTATCTTCTCATTATGCACAACAACGTCTGGCTGATGGACAGTTAGAGCATTTACGGTTTGGTTGTTTACCAAAGCCTAAAAAAGCAAAACCTGGTGCTAATGTTACCCAAATGCATTATGCCCGTAAGGGAATTATTACACCTGAAATGGAATATATTGCTATTCGTGAAAATATGGGGCGCGAGCGGGTGCGTAGTGCAGTGCTTAAAAAGCAGCATCCTGGCCAGCATTTTGGTGCAAATTTACCTGAAAATATAACGCCTGAATTTGTACGACAGGAAGTGGCTGAAGGACGAGCTATTATTCCTGCCAATATAAACCACCCAGAATCAGAGCCTATGATCATTGGGCGAAACTTTTTGGTTAAAGTGAATGCCAACATTGGCAACTCGGCTGTGACCTCATCCATTGAAGAAGAAGTTGAAAAACTGGTTTGGGCGACGCGCTGGGGAGCCGATACCGTCATGGATTTATCAACTGGGCGAAATATCCATGAGACGCGGGAATGGATTTTACGTAATTCACCTGTTCCTATTGGCACTGTGCCGATATACCAAGCACTTGAAAAAGTAAAAGGGATTGCTGAAGACCTAAGTTGGGATGTGTTTCGTGATACGTTAATTGAACAAGCAGAGCAGGGTGTAGATTATTTTACTATACATGCCGGTGTATTGTTGCGCTACGTACCTATGACAGCAGAACGTTTAACAGGTATTGTATCTCGTGGCGGCTCTATTATGGCGAAGTGGTGTTTATCCCATCATAAAGAAAACTTTGCTTATACTCACTTCGAAGAAATTTGTGAAATTTGTAAGGCTTATGATGTATCACTTTCGCTTGGTGATGGCTTGCGACCTGGCTCAGTTGCTGATGCGAATGACGAGGCGCAGTTTGCTGAACTTAAAACCCTTGGCGAACTAACAAAAAAAGCTTGGCGGCATGATGTTCAGGTTATTATTGAAGGCCCAGGCCATATTCCAATGCATATGATTAAAGAAAATATGGATTTGCAATTGGAACATTGCCATGAAGCACCTTTTTACACATTAGGCCCTTTAGTAACTGATATTGCACCAGGATATGATCATATAACCTCAGGCGTAGGAGCTGCGTTAATCGGTTGGTATGGATGTGCCATGTTATGTTACGTCACACCCAAGGAGCATTTGGGTTTACCCAATAAGGATGATGTAAAAACAGGGATGATTACCTACAAGATTGCAGCACATGCCGCTGACTTGGCAAAAGGACATCCTGGTGCGCAAATACGTGATAATGCAATGTCTAAAGCGCGTTTTGAATTTCGTTGGGAAGATCAGTTCAATTTAGCGTTAGATCCTGATACAGCGCGTGCTTTTCATGATGAAACACTGCCGCAAGCTTCGGGTAAATTAGCTCACTTTTGTTCGATGTGTGGTCCAAAATTCTGTTCTATGAAAATCTCACAGGATGTGCGTGACTATGCCGCAGAGCAGAAACAACAAGGTATTAAAATCCAGCTTCTTGATGAAGAGATTATGGTGGATGCTGAACAAGGTATGCAGCAAAAGTCTGCTGAGTTTAAAGCCAGTGGTGCTGAAATATACCAGTTAATGGAAGCACAAGAATGACCAAGAAGCTGAATATTAGTGTAAATGATGTACCTCGTCAGTTATACAATCCTTGTAGCATTATGGAGTTACTGGTTTTGCTTGAGCAGCCAGAGAAAGGTGTTGCTGTAGCCATTAATACCAACATTATTTGTCGTAGTCAGTGGCGGCAGTATCAGTTACAAGAAAATGACCAGGTTGTAGTGTTTAAGGCTATTGCTGGTGGTTAAGGTGAAAGGGCTAAGGTGTAAATATGTTAAAAATAGCGAATAAAGCTTTTAGCTCTCGATTATTTACGGGAACAGGTAAATTTAATGATAAAACAACCATGGTTGCTGCATTACAAGCATCAGGCTCCGAAATGGTGACCATGGCATTGAAGCGAGTTGATTTGCAAAATAAAGACGATGATATTTTGCAGCCGCTGATCGCTAATAACATGCATTTATTACCAAACACGTCTGGTGCTCGTACCGCAAAAGATGCTATTTTTGCGGCTAAATTAGCACGAGAAGCACTGGAAACTCACTGGATAAAGCTGGAAATACACCCAGACCCACGGTACTTATTGCCTGATCCCGTAGAGACGTTATGTGCTGCAGAACAGTTGGTTAAAGAAGGTTTTGTGGTATTGCCGTATATTCATGCAGACCCTGTTTTATGTAAGCGGTTGGAAAGTGTGGGTGTTGCGGCTGTTATGCCTCTGGGATCACCTATTGGCTCTAATCAAGGGCTTAAAACGAAAGCGTTTTTAGAGATTATTATTGAGCAGTCCAATGTCCCTGTCATTATTGATGCGGGATTAGGCTCGCCAAGTCATGCTGCGTCTGCAATGGAAATGGGGGCTGATGCTGTTTTAGTGAATACGGCAATTGCTGTAGCACCCGACCCAGTCGTGATGAGTCGTGCATTTGCATTAGCGGTACAGGCAGGGCGAATGGCATTTGAAACTGGGTTGGCAGGACAACAACAGCAAGCACAGGCTTCAAGCCCATTAACTGCTTTTTTAGAGGATGTCGGATGAGTTTTTACGACTATCTACAGCAAGTTAATTGGGATGAGTGTCGGCTCTCTATTCGTAGTAAAAGTAAGACAGATGTAGAGTGTGCTTTGTCTCGCCAGCGACTAACACTTAATGACTTTCAGGCGCTAATTTCACCTGCCGCTGAACCTTACCTGGAGCAGATGGCTCAGCGGAGTATGCAATTAACTCGGCAGCGTTTTGGCAATACGTTGCAAATGTATATTCCATTATACCTATCGAATCTTTGTTCGAATATTTGTACTTATTGTGGTTTTTCCATTCATAATAAAATCCGCCGGACAACTTTAACCTTGCCACAACTGAATGCAGAAATTGCTGCGGTAAAAAAAATGGGGTTCGATCATGTGCTATTGGTTACAGGAGAATCGGAGTACCGAGTAGGCATTGACTATTTTCGTAAAATAATCAAACACGTGAAATCTCAATTTGCACATCTTTCCATGGAGGTTCAACCTCTAGACCAACATGAATATGAAGAGCTGATTGGTTTAGGACTGGATGCTGTGCTGGTATATCAGGAGACTTATAACCCTGTTACTTATGCCGCACATCATTTAAAAGGAAAGAAACAAGATTTTCGTTATCGACTGGAAACCGCAGACCGCTTAGGAAAGGCTGGAATCCACAAAATAGGGATTGGCGCATTAATAGGTTTAGATGACTGGCGAACAGACAGTTACCATGTTGCAATGCATTTAGATTATTTGCAACGAACATACTGGCAAACCAAATATTCGATTTCATTTCCTCGCTTGCGTCCTTGTGCAGGAGAATTTCAACCAAAATCAATCATGACAGATCGCCAATTGTTGCAACTGATTTGTGCCTACCGTTTGTTTAATCCTGATGTAGAGTTATCATTGTCAACAAGAGAGTCTGCGCACTTTAGAAATAATGTTCTCCCATTGGGTATTACCAGCTTAAGTGCAGGTTCAAGCACACAGCCTGGAGGTTATACTGATGAAAGGACGTTAGCATTGAAACAGTTCGAGATTTCTGATGATCGTCCACCAGAACAAATGGAAGAAATAATTAAACTAAAAGGTTTAGAGGTGGTATGGAAGGACTGGGATCGTAGTTTAAATGCTTCGTTTTAGGGGCTGTTACTAATGAGTCGGAAATAATGGATACTTTCTAGAATTATGCCATACTTATTAGTATGAAATATGATGCCCGACAGTTATCAACAGAAGAAAAAGCATTATTAAGACGTTTAGCCGTTCAGAGAGTATTTGACGGTGAGTCACCTGCCAATGTTACCCGTAGCTATGGGTTGGGAGAAAAGAGTATTTTCAAATGGTTAAAAATTGCTAGAACAGAGGGGGTAGACGCATTAGCTCCAAAACCTCGTCCAGGTCGAGCGCGATCGCTGAG
>NZ_AUAF01000175.1 GCF_000428585.1 Zooshikella ganghwensis DSM 15267
ATTTACTCACGACTAAAGAGTTGGGGATATCAACATAAAACCGTTTGTCATGGGAAAGGGGAGTATGCTCGTGATGAAGATGGGGATGGTTTTCACGCAGTACATGTTAACACCATTGAAGGTTGTTGGTCATTACTACGCTCATGGTTAAGACCTCATCGAGGTATTTCTCAAGAAAAACTACCTTTTTATTTAGCATTATTTGAGTTTGTGTACAATATAAAGTGCCGAGGAAAAAGCTTACTTAATGATCTAATAGAGCTATTGATATAACCCCCTAGGAATCCATATAGAGCTATTTTTAATAAGCCTTCAGGTTCACTTTTCAGGTTCTCTATCTGCTGATTTGCAGTGGCCGCCTGCTCAGCAATGATTCGGCAAGACTGATAGTATTCACTGCCTGCTTCAGTCAGTGCAATGGAGCGGGTAGAGCGATTAAGTAATTTCACCCCCAGTTGCGATTCCAGTTTTTTGATGTGATAGCTGACAACTGCTCGCGATAAACCAATGTGCTTAGCTGCAGCGGTCAGGCTACCTTGCTCAACGACTTGAGCAAAAACCACCATGCTTTTGAGTTGTTCAAAATTTAATGTCATAGCCTAATTGTATCAATTTTTTGACTAATGAAGTCTAATTTTTCCATATTGTTAGAAATAGATTGCAGCAATACACTGTCATCAATTGTTGATTGAGGAGATAGAAAAGTGACTGGCTCAAATGTAAAAAGAGTATTAATGGTCCTAACATCCCATTCAGAGTTAGGCAATACAGGTGAAAAAACAGGCTTCTGGGTAGAAGAGTTTGCTGCACCTTACTACACCCTGGTTGATGCAGGAGTGCAGGTAACACTCGCTTCTCCTTTAGGAGGGCCACCACCCATTGACCCAAAGAGCGAACAGCCTGACTTCCAAACAGCTTCGACACTGCGTTTTAACGACGATACGAAAGTACAGACCTTGCTGGCAAACACTCTGAAACTGTCCGACGTTAAGCCTGAAGATTACAACGCCGTGTTTTATCCCGGAGGGCATGGACCTCTTTGGGATTTAACTGAAGATAGCCACTCCATTGCCCTAATCGAAGGATTTTTAGCTTCCAAAAAACCTGTCGCAGCGGTATGTCATGCACCCGCAGTACTTCTGAATGCTAAAGACGGTCAAGGTAACTATGTGGTTAAAGGCAAAGCAGTGACAGGTTTTAGTAACAGCGAAGAAGAAGCTGTGCAATTAACGACTGTTGTCCCCTTTTTACTGGAAGACGAATTAAAAAATCGTGGCGCTGATTTTCAAAAAGTAGCTGACTGGAATGCTTTTGCCGTACAAGACGGTTTGCTGATCACCGGCCAAAATCCAGCAAGTTCGGAACTCGTAGCTGATAAATTACTTACTGCACTTGATGTATAAAAAGGAATATGTGTGATGTTGAATTTTAGTTTTCAAAATACAACCCAAATCCACTTTGGTGAAGGGCAAATTAAAACCATAAGGCAGGCAATACCAGCATCAGCAAGAGTATTAGTTACTTATGGTGGCGGCTCTATCAAATCGAATGGTGTTTATGAGCAAGTGGCCGAAGCACTGAGTGAGCATACCTGGTTTGAATTCTCAGGCATTGAGCCGAACCCAAGTTATGACACTTTAATCAAGGCTCTGGATTTAATCCAACAACATAACATTGACTTCCTGCTGGCCGTTGGTGGGGGATCCGTTATTGATGGTACCAAGTTTATTGCGGCGGCGGCGTTGTATAACGGTGATGACCCCTGGGAGTTTGTCGCCAGTGGGCAGGTTATTGAGCAGGCTCTGCCAATAGGATGTGTACTGACGCTACCTGCCACAGGCTCTGAAACCAATGTTGGCTCAGTAGTGACACGTGATGGTGCTAAGCTGGCGTTCCATAGCCCCTTAATACGTCCCTTATTTGCAGTGCTAGACCCACTCGTTACTTTATCACTCTCTGACCGCCAAATTAGTAACGGGGTCGTCGATGCATTTGTTCATGTCATGGAGCAATATTTAACCTACAACGTAAATGGAAAAGTACAGGATCGGTTTGCTGAAGGGCTGCTACTTACACTTATTGAAGAAGGACCAAAAGCGCTGGCACCGCAAACCAAAAATGATCTTGAAGTCCGTGGCAACATTATGTGGGCTGCCACCATGGCACTAAATGGTTTGATAAGCGCAGGAGTACCTCAAGACTGGTCAACACACATGATTGGTCATGAAATCACTGCTGCTTATGGCGTTGATCATGCACGAACCCTGTCGATTGTTTTACCCGCTGTAATGAAAATCTGTAAAGATGCTAAACGCGAAAAACTATTACAGTATGCTGAACGCATATGGAATCTGACAGAGGGCGATGATGAGATCCGCATCCACAAAACCATCGAGTTAACAGAGCAGTTTTTCGAAGTCATGCAAGTGCCCGTGCGTTTATCGCAAATCGACATCGCTGAAATGAATATTGACACTCTCGTCGAACAGCTAACCCAACATGGCATGACTCAGTTGGGTGAACACGGCGCAATCACACCTGAGGTTAGCCGCAATATTTTAACTGCCGCCTTGTAATGATAGGGAAATAACAAATGACAAAATTCAAGCCACAAAATGGAACGATTAATCGCCAGTGGATTTTAGCTTCTCGACCTATAGGTGCACCTGCGCTGAGTAACTTCAACTTTTTAGAAAGCGAGAAGCCAACACCTAAGCAAGGCGAGCTTCTATTACGGACGGTGTATTTATCACTGGACCCCTATATGCGTGGCCGTATGAGCGATGCCAAGTCCTACGCTGAGCCTGTTGCAATCAATGAGGTTATGGTGGGTGGTACTGTGTGCCGCGTAGAAGTATCTCATCACCCAGATTATGAAGTGGGTGAGTGGGTGGTTGCCTACTCTGGCTGGCAAGACTACTCGATTTCTGACGGCAGCGGTCTGCTGAAGCTGGGAAAAGCACCCATGAAGCCTTCTTACGCGCTGGGCGTAATGGGAATGCCCGGTTTAACCGCTTATATGGGTTTGCTGGATATTGGCCAGCCAAAGGCAGGTGAAACCGTTGTTGTTGCCGCAGCTACAGGGGCTGTTGGTAGTCTGGTGGGACAAATTGCTAAGTTGAAAGGCTGTAAAGTCGTCGGTATTGCCGGTGGTGAAGAAAAATGTCACTCAGCTGTTGAAGATTTGGGCTTTGATGCCTGTATCGATCATAAAGCCCCTGACTTTGCTGAGCAGTTGGCCAAAGCATGTGACAAAGGCATTGATGTGTATTTCGAGAACGTAGGCGGTAAAGTCTTTGATGCAGTATTGCCATTACTCAACCCAAGTGCACGTGTTCCCTTATGTGGTCTGATATCACAATATAACGCAACAGAGCTACCTAAAGGCCCTGACCGTATACCGATGTTAATGGGTACCTTGCTAGTAAAGCGGATTAAAATGCAGGGTTTTATTGTCTTTGATGACTATGGCCATCGTTACAACGAATTCAGCCAGGACATGATGCAATGGCTGCAAGATGGAAAAATCACTTATCGTGAGGATCTGGTCAAAGGATTGGAAAACGCTGTTGAATCTTTTATTGGCCTATTAGAAGGGAAAAATTTTGGCAAGCTGGTCATCCAGGTCGGCCCAGACGAGCTATAAAAGCACCTGAAACCCCAATAAAAAGGGGCTTATTTAAAATACTTTTTAGTGTAGTACAGGTATTGTTTGAAGGTTGCTTATTTAAAAGCTCCCTATTTAAAAGCCCCTTATTTACAAACCCCTTTATAAAACTCAGCTAGGAATACATTATCTATGTTGACAGTACATCACTTAAATCAATCCCGCTCCACACGAGTACTATGGTTATTGGAAGAGCTTTCCATGCCTTATCAGCGTGTTGATCACCAGCGTGATAAAACAACTCATCTTGCGCCAGCAAGTTTAAAAAAGATTCATCCGTTGGGTAAGGCCCCAGTTATGGTCGATGGGGATGTGGTTTTATGCGAGTCCAGTGCCGTGATGGAATATATCATCGATTTGGATGAACAAAAGCGTTTTAGGCCTGCCCAAGGTACCACAGAATATTATCAATATCTTGAGTGGTCCCATTTTGCTGAGGGTTCCTTGGGTTTGCCCGTTATTACTCACCTGTTTATGCAGAGAGAAACGCGCAATGGTGACCAGCCTATGGATAACTACATTGCCAAGGAAATTAACGTAGATTTTGCCTATATAGAATCTACATTGAGCCAGCGCGCATACTTTGCTGGCAATGAGTTTACCGCTGCAGATATTATGATGACTATTATGTTGGAGATTGCGAATAGAAGTGGCTTGCTAGAAGGCCGCGAAAATACTTTGGCCTACCTCACCAAGATAAGGCAACGTCAGGCTTACCAAAAAGCATTGAGTTTTGGGTAAATAATCCATCCATTTTTTTGGTACCTTCTCTCACTATCATAGGCAATTTTTAACCCAATTAAGGTTAAAAAATTGCCACCATGAACATCACTTGATATACAACAAATTCATCTTACTTTACATGCTGTAATATTCTCTACAGATGAAAATAAAAGCTTAAGAAAAAATATTATTGGCAAAGCGTGCCGACACCAGGTCTTATTGATGTGCTGGAAAAAATTAACACAGCTTCGCCAGCCCTTTTGTGTAAGCACTACTGGTAGTACACAAGGGTGCTCATAAAAATGATTAGTGAAGGGTATATAATTGGATTTAACAGCTACAATACCATCCAGTCTTATTATTTTCGTTGACAACAATATTTAGGGGAATACCTTATCCTTAGCAAATTATACTTTTTTATTTCCTAATTATTTGGGTTAATGATGGTAGTATAAATATGAAAGAAGGAAACGCATTAAGACCTGAGCTTACATGGCACAGTATCTCTTCTAAAATCACGCTTGAAAAACTTCAGACCTCTACCTCAGGCTTAAGCCAACATGAAGCCGAAAAAAGACTAAATAGTCATGGCCCAAATTGTTTACCACAAGCCGACAAGCGTAGTGCTTTCATGCGTTTCCTACTGCAATTCAACAATATTTTAATATATGTATTAATGGGCTCTGCTGTCATTACTGCCTTTCTTAGTCACTGGATTGATACTGGTGTCATTCTGGCGGTGGTTGTTGTTAATGCCATCATTGGTTTTATCCAAGAGGGAAAAGCAGAAAAAGCGATGGATGCCATACGCCATATGCTAGCCCCACAAGCCAATGTGATTCGTGGTCGGGAGCGGATCACTATTGATGGCAAACATCTGGTACCTGGCGACATTGTTTTACTGGAAGCAGGCGACAAAGTACCTGCTGATATTCGTCTTCTTACAGCACACGGTATGTCAGCCCAAGAAGCTATTTTAACGGGAGAGTCAGTTCCAGTAGAAAAGCACACCCAACCAGTAGCAGAGAATGCACCGCTGGGAGATCGGTCTTGCATGGCTTTTTCCGGCACACTCGTCACTAACGGACAGTGTAAAGGGGTAGTAGTCACAACGGGATTAGGCACTGAGATTGGACGCATCAGCGACCTGTTATCCGAAGTCGAGACCTTATCAACACCCTTAGTCGAGCAAATGGGCATGTTTGCTAAATGGCTGACCATGCTCATTCTTGTGATAGCGGTGATACTGCTGACATTCGGTTATTTCGTCGCACATTATGAATTTACTGAAATGTTTATGGCTGTGGTTGGGCTGTCAGTGGCTGCTATTCCGGAAGGGTTGCCCGCTGTTCTGACAATCACACTGGCCATTGGCGTCCAGGCTATGGCTAGACGAAATGCCATTGTACGGCGGTTACCTGCGATTGAAACACTGGGAGCACTGTCAGTGATCTGCACTGATAAGACTGGCACCCTCACACGCAATGAGATGATGGTAACCTCAGTACTCACCCACCAGCACCTCTTTAATCTAGAAGGTAATAGCTACGAACCTAGAGGCGCACTCATGTTAGATGATGCTCATGTTTCTCCTGCAGAGCATAGTGTGCTGGAAGAGTTAGCCAGAGCAGCGACGCTCTGCAATGACGCAGCACTTCGCGAACATGAGGGGGTGTGGATGGTAGAAGGTGATCCAATGGAAGGAGCACTACTCGCCTTCAGTGGAAAAATGGATATCAACATCCGACACGAACAAGCCAAGTGGACTCGCACAGATGCGATTCCCTTTGATGCAAAACATCGCTTTATGGCAACCCTTAACCATGATCACGAGCACCATGCTTGTGTTTTCGTCAAAGGTGCTCCTGAGCAATTACTCAGCATGTGTAAGAACCAGCGTGGTGCAAATGGCGAAATAGAGCCATTGGATACCCATTATTGGAACAGTCAGGCAGAAGCAATCGCTGTTCTTGGTCAACGTGTGCTGGCATTTGCGGTTAAACCCGTACAGCCAAGCGAGACCATTTTGGAATATAGCGATGTTGAAGACTCACTGACGCTAGTGGGGATGGTGGGAATGATTGATCCTCCTCGCTCAGAAGCCATTGCAGCCGTAGCGGAATGCATTAGCGCAGGCATCCGAGTGAAAATGATTACCGGCGATCACACTAAAACAGCTGCAGCAATAGGTAAGCAGATTGGTTTACAGAGTACAGAGAAAGTTCTCACAGGCGCTGATCTAGACGGCTTAGATGACGCGGCCTTAAAACATGCTGTACTTGAATGTGACATTTTTGCCCGCACCAGTCCTGAGCATAAGCTACGTTTAGTGATGGCACTGCAAGCTCACGGAATGACTGTCGCAATGACAGGTGACGGTGTTAACGATGCACCAGCACTCAAGCGAGCTGATGCAGGTATTGCTATGGGACAAAAAGGCAGTGAAGCAGCTAAAGAAGCTGCAGAGTTGGTTTTAGCTGATGATAACTTTGCTTCTATTGTGGCAGCTGTACGCGAAGGACGCACAGTTTACGATAACCTTAAAAAAGTTATCAGCTGGACACTGCCCACTAATGCAGGTGAAGCAATGACGATTGTTATCGCTCTGCTCTTAGGTATGACGCTACCCATTACCCCTGTTCAAATTTTATGGGTTAACTTGATTACAGCCATTACACTGGGAATAGCCCTGGCGTTTGAACCCACGGAAGAAAATACAATGCGCCGTCCACCACGCACTCGCAATGAGCCATTATTAAATGGAGGTTTGGTTTGGCATATTGTGCTGGTTTCCTTTCTTTTTCTTTGTGGTGTATTTGGTATTTATCATTACGCAATGGATCAGGGTTATACCGTTGAACTTGCTCGCACCATCGCACTTAACACGCTAGTGGTTATGGAAACTTTCCACCTGTTTTTCATTCGCAATATTTATGGTACATCGCTAACTTGGAAAGCCATACGTGGCACTAAAGTCGTTTGGTCAGTAGTAGCCATAGTTACAGCAGCCCAGTTTGCAATCACCTACTTTCCACCACTACAAGCCGTATTTGCAACAGCCCCAATTCCATTCTTAGATGGTTTATTGATCATTTGTGTTGGTGTTGCTCTGTTTACAATTATTGAACTGGAAAAGCAAATTCGCCTCGCATTTCGACGAATGAAAGAACCAGTTACCGAAGCTTAATACCTTTAAAAAATGTATCATAAATACATTTATATTTAAGGAAAGTAATTTTCACAACCAAATACTTTGATTAATGACTTAACTCCACAAGTAAGGAATGAAAAGTCGTCAGTGCCTGAAGTAGTTCACCTTCAGAGTAATTACAAAAACCGAGTATAAACCCATTGTAACTTAAGTCTCTCGCCGTAGATTTCGATAAAGGCTCTAAGATTAAACCTGCTTTTTGTGCATGTATTGATACCTCAGTATCTTTTAGACTTTTACTGAGGTGAAAAACAAGTTGTGTACCTGCATGGTGGTTTTGCACTTTCCCATAATGAAGAAAGTCTTTTTTAAGCACTCTTACTAAGTGCTCCATCCTCTCCTTGTATATTTTGCGCATACGCCTTAGGTGGCGATAAAAGTCACCGGAACTCATAAATTCTGAAAGTGCTTCCTGATGTCAGCAGCAATGTAAAACTGACCCACTAGCAGCAATCGAATTTTGACCCACCTGAGTAAAATACCACCGTTTAAGCTTAAGTGTGTGGTATCGATGACATGTTAACTCAGGAGCTTGCAGTGGAAATACACGTACTAAAACGACAAGGCATGAGTATTCGTCGTATATCAAGAGAACTGGGCCTATCACGTAACACCGTTAGACAGTACTTACGAGGTCAAATTAAAAAACCAATCTACAGCAAAAGACCTATACGTCCTTCAAAACTGGACCCCTACAAA
>NZ_AUAF01000176.1 GCF_000428585.1 Zooshikella ganghwensis DSM 15267
CATAGCTTTGTGGATGGTTGGTAAAGACCCATAAATGTTAGGTTGTATCTGATTTGCACAAAAAATAGCCGATACGCAGGGTTATCGGCTATTTTTTTGAAGGAAAGTAGAATCAATACTAAGTTATAAACTCATATTAATTGATTTTAAATTGTTTTTTAACATGGGAACAACTAGGACAAGCTCCCTTATTTCCTCCCTTTACATCCTGTACTGAAATAGTTGTACCTTCGAGTTCCTCAATATTGACACCCAAACCCAAAGCTTTATTAATACAATCAATCTCGGCACATTGTCCATGAAAATTTGGACGTATTTTTTGAGGAACATTATTTAAAGCCGTTTTTAAATCAGGATGGAGGTCTCTAGCTTGTCCACTCAAGCCATCTATTGTACCTCTAGCGTTGAATTTTAGCCTAGAAATAGTTTTCCTAGATAAAGTTAGCTGTGCTGTTGCCCCTGAACCCTCATTTACCTTTTTTTGGAGCACTTGTGTGTTGTTTTTACTTTCAAGCGTTTTGGTTTTAGGTTTTGTTTTTTTCCCTACCGTTGTCCAACCATCGTCTCCACAATTATGCACCAACACTTCTTCATCAGAAACAAAGTAATTATGGGCTACATCTACAGTAAAGTTATAAACTCGCTCATCTGCATTAATAAGAGTAATTGATTTTACAGTGGCCAGTTCACCATCCTTTTGACGGATTTTATCTCCTACAACAAGCTTTTCAGCATCAACCCAACCTTTGTCTTCTGCATAAATAGGGTGCTTATGGGTCACTTCGATACGTTCACCATCGACGACAATAGCAAGGTATTTATCTTCGATGTGATTGAAGAGATGGGTAACTTTGTTTAGCTCCACCTCACCAGTCGTTTCATTGTACGACCAAACAAAGTCGCCCACCTTAACTGCTTCGATAGGGTTTTGGCCTTTTTCAGTGGAAACCAATGTACCTGCAGTGAAAGAGTTAGTGCTACAGGGAATCATTTCTTCAGCTTCAGCAAACTGAGTGCCTCTGCGCATACCTCTTAGGGAAGAACGTGCAGCGCTAAACCCAGCACCTGCGGTTCTAAAGGCTCCACTCATTGCCGCGCCAGTTACAGCCCCTAATGCAAAGGATTTGCCGATATCACTCATCGAACCTCCACCCATCGCGGTAAAGGCCGCATTTTCAGTTCCGGCAATAGCTCCATCAATCGCAAGCCCGGCAGCAACACCAAATCCAGCTTCAGCCGCCGCTAATCCGGCAGCACCGCCTGCAGCACCAATGACTGCACCACCAATAATGCCACCCCAGGTTTTACCTGATTTCCAGTCCCAGCTAGCGGGGTTTGCGCTATGGTTTACAGCCGCTCCCCCAGCGTAAGCTCCTCCGACAATGGCAATTGTCAAAACAATCGCTGTGATAAAGAACTCTCCATCTGGATCAGTTCCAGCGAAGGGATCATCATTGCCATAGAGATAGGGACTGTGATACTGCGCAGCAGGATCGGGGGAAATAAAACGTCCTATCTCTGCATCATAATAGCGATGTCCAAAGTAGTAGAGCTGGGCATTATCATCATATTCTTTGCCTGTAAATTTTGCCCTGAAGCTATCTTCACCTGTGCTGTTGGCTTGATCAATGACACCGTATGGAGTGTATTCCACGCGGGAGACCACATCACCTTGTTCATTGGTAACGATGGAGGTACTGCCCACATGGTCTCGATGGAAGTAAAGCAAATTACCCGAAACAGGCACACCTACACCATTTTGCCCTGGTTTAAGTGCTGCAAACGTAGGCGCTGCATAAGAGCCTAAAAAGCAAATACAGACAAAGCCTATGGTTAGTAGCTGGTGTTTGCCTCGATCAGCTAAATACGCGGGTGGTGTCGGTTTATTCCATGCATGTGCCTGTTGCCGAGACAACCAGCCCTTCGCTACACAGCGTATCAGTAGCTGATAACGCAGTTGACCCACTACACTTTCGTTGCTTGCCGTGCGCAATGCAATAAACATTAAATAGACAGCAATGAACGAAAGTAAGATTAACCAAAGGGCAGCAGCAATTATCTCGGCGCCTATTTCACTATGTGTCAGGATCAGCCCAATACCAGTAAAAAAGTCATTTAACGTTTCAAGATCAACAGGCATGACAGAAGCCATCATAATCCCTGTATGCAAGCCAATCTGATCTTCTACCGTCATTACGCCACTGACATTAAGCCCAGAGACTTCTTCTGTTTTAGCGGCAACTTTACCAATATAATTGGTGTAATTACGCGAGCCATTCTGCCTGACAACAACTTCATGCAGACCCAGAAAATAATAAGTCGAGTTGGTGAGTACACCATTTTGATAATCTTTTTTAACTGTTCGATTATTATTTTCATCGTACTCAAAACGGTTTACTAACGCGCTATTACGCTTAATTTCAGTCAGATTCCCATTACCATCCCAGGCATAAAGCCAGGTTACACCATGCTGGTGGTCTATTTTACGCGTTAAATAACCCGCCTTATCATACGTATAGGAATATTTGTCTTTACCATTGACCGTATTTTTAATCTTTTTCAGCTGGTGATTTTTTTCATTATCATAAATATATTCCATCCCTTTGGCCGTTTGGACATTGCCAGAATGATCGTAGCTATAATTAAATTCTCCATAGCCACCTTTGGCACTGATTAGCCGACCATGGCTATTATGGCTTAGGGTTTGTAAGAGGCGATCTATATTATTATCTTTAATACCAATAAGTTCATTGGCACGATTCCAAAGATAGGATTGATTAAGCAGCATGACTTCGGCATTTTGTTGCACAAGTAGCTGATCTGGCCGACCAAGCGCATCAAATTTATGTGCCTCAATGATACCATTTCCATACACCACTTCAGTGGGTTGGCCATTTACATGATAGCCTTCGTAAACAGCAAGAGTTTGAGATTGATTGGTTTCACCTCGCTTATATTCATACTGAAGTGCTGTCGGAAAACTGTTGCCTGCTTCTGAACGTAGAATCTTGGCCTGACTACGATCAGGATAGCCAACGGATTTAGCTTGATTTAATGCATTATATTCCCAAGAAAATATTGATGACTCACCCACATTACTATCATGGTCAAATTTCCCATTCTCATTAATATCAAACTTAAACCATAAATAACGTATTAAGCCATTAGGAGTATATCGATACTCTTTTTGTACTCTAAGGCGATCATTCACTTTAGTTGTTAATACCGCTAGACGGCCAAGCGTATGGTGATTGGCTGATCTAGAAGAACCATACTCATAAATAACTTCCGTTGTTTTTGAGCCTGCAATACTTAGCTTTCTTTTAACTCGGTTTAACTGATCATATTCAAGCTGTACTACCCGGCCACTGGCATCTATTTGTTTCACCAAATTACCATGGCTATCATATTGGTAGCGTGTAGTTTCTGTTTCTTCTGAGTGATCTGCTATTTTTTGCCCTAAACTGTTATACGCAAATTGGCGTACTTGGTTTGAGGGGTCAGTAATTTTAACTAAACGACCTATTGCATCATACTCATAACGGGTTTCTGCACCATCCGCTGCTTTTTGATAAATAACTTGTCCTTGCGTATTATGCTTTAGGACCTGGCTAACCAAACGGCCGTCATTTCTTGTTGATGCTGCAGGGTCATTAAACTGTTTGATCAGACGCCGATCGTCATGTAATTCATAACTGTATTTATTGATACCACCCAGTGGGTAGTTTGCTTGGGTCAGTCTTCCATGTCGATCATACTGAAATGTTGTCTCTGGGTATTTTGGGGATTCATTGCACTTAGATTCACTACTGGCAAGCTTGACACAACCGTATGGTTCACTTTCAAAGAAAGTTGATACGGATTTATCAACCTGTCCTTTAACGTTAAATATATTTAAATCAGTAACTGTATATAAATTGCCTTTTCCTGGCTCGTGATTTGATCGCCCACGTCCAAGCGGGTCTGAATATTCATGCGTCGTCAGCCAACTACTCTGGTTATTATCTTCCCAGTCTTTTCGCTGCTTTGTAATAACTTTAAGTAAGCCTGGAAACTCAGCTTCCTTGTATTGTTTAGCAACGACCTGCTGTAGTTGTCCGCGAGGGTTTGTCTCATAAACGGCAATAACACGGCCATAAGCATCAAGTTCAGATTTTACTGTATGCCCATTAGGGTTGGTTGATTGAGTAAGTACGCCAAATCGCTGATCATATTGGTAAGTTGAGGTTAGGGTAACCCCTTCACCTTTAGTTGACTCAGATGTTAAATAAGTACCTGTCTCATCGTAAGTGTATTGTGTGACAGCACCAGAGCGATGTTTTACCTGCTTTACGTTACCAAAGCTGTCGTAGCTATAGTTCGCTGAATCAATCATTGACCCTGACTGGCTATTTGCTAATCCTGCATTGACGTAACGTTGAGTTGAGGTAACGTTTTGGTACCCATCATAGACATAATGTGTAAGTGAATAATCCTGATTATCCCACGCACTTACCGCACCACAGTCACTATTAATATGGGCTACTTTGGTGTAGTCGATAAAGGTATTTTCCCACCAGTTACTGCCTGATCGGTACTGATGACAAGTTGCGTAGGCATCTTGTTGAGAGTTTTTGGTATCACCCATAGTATAAATAGCTGTGGGCTCACCGTTCGTTGCTACAGCATTATTATATTGGTAGCGTGTTTGCGAAGTGTAATTATGTTGGCCTTCAGTAAAGTGCTGTTTCTCTTGCTTATCAAGATAAACACGTTTTACCTTTTCAGGTAAATCTTCACAGCCTGTTTCCTCGCCTGAGCACTTTCGATAAGTAGACGTTGTTACGCCAAGCTTTGTATCTTGTTCGCTATCTAATACTTCTACTTTTTGAATAAGTCCTGTTAGCGGAAATTTAAGGTGGTGTGTGGTGACTGTTTTCGTATTATGCTGATGGTCAATTAAAATGGTCCTTTTAAAACCCAACCAGCCTCGATTTCGGTCAACAACACCTTCTTCATATTTATGGGAAAATCTAAAACAGTCTATTGATGTATCACAGTCATTAATCGTTTCAGAACTTTTTACTTGATGGCTATCAACAACGTATAAGCTATTCGTTGTATTGATCCATGTGGCGTCACTTTCTTCTCCATCAACCTGATTATCACGTGTATATACAGCCTTATCCGTGATTGGCTTATAGCTGATACTGATGTTTTTGCCGAGACCGTCAGTGATGCTAGTTAACAGGTCCGGTTTATTTTCTCGCAGTGACCAGGCGGAAGCTTTAGTATTATTGCCCCATTTAAAGATCTCTAAAACTTCATTAACCCCATCGCCATCAATATCTACAGGTATATAACGCCGAGCATCTCCGGCTTTTACATTACTCCAGCCGCCAAGATGTGATCCTCCCGATAAATTGTTGAATTCGCCATGCCCATTATTTATCCAGATAGTAGCAAACGTCACATCGTCTGATTTTCGCCAGATTGAAATCAGGTCGTCAACTCCATCACCATTTGCATCAATGGGTAAGTAACGCCTGGCGTCATTTCCGTTTGCAGGAGTCCAACTACCAACCGAAGAACCATCTCCAAATGTTTTTTCAAAGGAATAGTTTCCTTTATTTATCCAAAACGCACTATAGGCTCCTTTGTCTCCATTTCTCCAGATCTCAAGAATATCTGGCAGGTTATCTCCGTTAAGATTCATTACAAGGTAACGGCGTTCATCACCACTCTTTACATCTGACCAACCTCCAATTTCTTGGCTTGAGACCCCTGAAAATCTGCCTTTTCCATCATTAATCCATAATGAAGCCCCTGTAGTGTGGCTACCTCTTTTATAAATTTCGACTAAATCTGGAAAACCGTCAGCGTTAATATCCATTGCTAAATAGCGTCTGGCATCACCGTCATTAACATCTGACCAACCACCTATATTTGAGACAGGTCCCTGTTGAAAAAGACCTTCACCATCATTAATCCAAGCAACTGCTCCAGTATTGCTATCCCTTTTATAGATTTCTACAATATCCGGAAAGCCATCTGCATTAACATCCATAGGGTAATATTTGCGAGCCTTAGAGCCATTAGGATCACTCCATCCTCCTATTTTTGATCCTGCATGATGATGGTTAGAGTTTTTATTAAATCTACCAGTCTGTTCATTTAACCAGATAGCCGCATGAGCATTATTCTCATATTTCCAAATCTCTACAATATCTGCTGCACCATCAGCATTAATATCCATAGAAAGATACTTACGTGCACGTTCACCATTTCGACTGGTCCACCCTCCCACATAGTTGTCTTGTATTTTAGTAAAGTGACCTTGGCCATCATTTTGCCAAGAAGATGCATGTGCAGAACTTCCTTTTTTCCATATCCCAACTAAATCAGTGATTCCGTCAATATTAACGTCCATAGGTAAATATGAACTTGCATCATCTTCATCAACATCTGTCCAGTCGCCAAGATCAATACCACCAACAGTTTGTCCAAAGTCGTGTACTAAGTTGCCTTGATCTGAATAAGAAAACGTTGTACTAGGAAAACAGGTATTTCTTGCACATTCTTGAATACTGTTAATTCTACTTCGATTGGTCGTATTCCCTTGCTCGTAATTAATACGGTAGTTTTTTACAATTTCAGAGCCAAATTTAGTAATTATTGTTTGTAGTCGTTTAGTTGTCGAATATTGTTGGCCTTGTAGGTATCGAGATGAGGTATCAGGTCGGTTTTCATATTCAAATACAACTGAATTATTGGGTGTAACCCCTCCACGCTCATTACCTGTATACTCAATTCGGCTAATAGTAGACTCACCATTAGTTTTGTTTTCAGAGTAGTGATAAGTAAAGTAATTCTGATTACGGTCAATTACTTTATTCATCATCCAAACTGAAACATCTGAACGACCTTTAGCTTCTATACGGGCATCTTCTGTTTGGCCAAACTCATAGGTAGTCCCCATTTTGTCAACCATGGTGAAACTACATGGACCTGTTCCACAGGAACCATGGGCTGTTATTTGACTCCAGTTATCTCGCTCAAATCGATAGCTTGAACCAGATTTGCCGTAATCACCATTAGTGACTATCAAGCGCTGGCCATTTAGACAAAACCTGTCGTTTTGGCTGAAATCAACGCCAGGAGTAAAACTAGGTCCATCTTGATGTCGTGTTTGTGAACATCGTGCTACCATTTGCAACCCTGACAGTTGCCAACCTACCCCTAGCAAACCATTATGTGATTGGCTGTTATAAAGCAGCGCTAATGAAGGCTGTACTCCTTTAG
Source organism: Zooshikella ganghwensis DSM 15267 (assembly GCF_000428585.1). GTDB lineage: Bacteria > Pseudomonadota > Gammaproteobacteria > Pseudomonadales > Zooshikellaceae > Zooshikella > Zooshikella ganghwensis. The sequence goes on from NZ_AUAF01000176.1 coordinate 7,282, forward strand.
CTCCAGGAGGCACTTCAATCGGAATGGAATAATTAGCGGCACCATTACCATTAACCGTGAATTTACCTGGTAATGTACCTGTTTCATCCGCATGGATTACTTGAAAAGGCAAGCAAAGCAGTAAGCTTTTAGCAAACCACTGTGAACTTAAGCTGTTCACAATATGCTTAAGTATTGACGATTTGCCTCTGCGATTAGGTAGGGGCATTATATTCCTCATTTTTTATTTTTGGTATTAAAAAACTGCAAAAAAAACAGCGGTTAAAGCTTATTTTTTATGATTAATAAATTGCGCAAGTAAGTGCTAAACTTCTTATTCAGCCTATCAACAGATATTTCGAAAATAATAGTGCACGTAAGGATAATTTTAACCTTGTTAATAGGCGATAGACTTTGACATATTATGAGACAAAATACATATACTGTTGTGTATTAAAATGTATCATCTCTTCATTTTATATAAATTTCATAATGAAACTCATCCTGCACATATAGGATTGACTTACTTTTTAAGTGTCAACATCAAACTAACGCTGAGCAAGCTATCGTCTTATCAGGCAGTACTTTTGAGTAAATACTAATAGTATCAAGACGAGTATTTTGTGTCCCCTCGACTGGCGTGCGTGACTCCCCCTAGCCCTTGCTGTTAGCCTTTTCCTGCATCGTTAATGGTTCAGGAGAAGCACCATGGAAACCTATTCATCCCCAGATGTCCCTTAAACACTGGAAGTGGTCAAGGCTAAGTTTGAAGCCTCGCGGCAGTGCTCTAAACCTCGTAAAGCATTCGCTAATGCATTATGGCATGATGGCTTTCGACTGCAGCAGCATTTATGATCAGGCGAAGCTCACGGGGTAAGGTTTCTATCTTGGGTGATTTCATTACAGCACGATACGGCAGTTAATTTATTTCATCATCGCACTGAATCTGTTTTATCGATGAATGGCCGTGATTGCCGATGACTGTTGTATCAGTCAATGTGAACTAAAAAAAGACTGCTTCAAGCGGCCTTGAA
>NZ_AUAF01000177.1 GCF_000428585.1 Zooshikella ganghwensis DSM 15267
AAGAGTTGGGGATATCAACATAAAACCGTTTGTCATGGGAAAGGGGAGTATGCTCGTGATGAAGATGGGGATGGTTTTCACGAAGTACATGTTAACACCATTGAAGGTTGTTGGTCATTACTACGCTCATGGTTAAGACCTCATCGAGGTATTTCTCAAGAAAAACTACCTTTTTATTTAGCATTATTTGAGTTTGTGTACAATATAAAGTGCCGAGGAAAAAGCTTACTTAATGATCTAGTAGAGCTATTGATATAACCCCCTAGGAATCCATATAGAGCCAATAAAAATAAATTAGGAGTATTCACCATAATCACTAGACCACTAGAGGCCCCTAGAGATTTGTATGAGATACCAAGCCAATTAAACATAATAAAATAAGTGCTTTCAAAAAGGATTCGAACCTAAAACACAAACAAAAAGCTATTAATGTGTCAGAAACACAGTTGGACTCATGCGCTGCTCCATTAGGATAATAAGGTAAGCACTATGGATTGCTCGCATAAAAATGATTCGTGAAGGGTATAGAAATCGATTTTTCGCTTTGAGCCTCTCTAAAATCAGGCATTTGTCGTGTTGTAACCTGGGATAATAATAATGACTAAAGACAACAATCACACGAATAATAACCCATTTGTTCAACCTCACCACAACACTCCATTTAATCGAGCTTTGATAGTAATTCACAAAATCACCATCCAGGTAGATCAACTCACCGAAAACATTGGCCGCTTTGTATCTTGGTTGACACTGCTACTCATGTTTGCTGTTTTTCTTGTTGTCTTACTTCGCTATGTATTCAATATTGGCTCTATTGCTCTACAAGAATCTGCACATTATATACATGCGTTTATTTTCCTAACGGCGAGTGGTTATGCCCTTAAACACAATGCTCATGTACGAGTGGATATTTTATATCGAAAAATGTCAACAAAACGTAAAGCACTTATTGATGCACTAGGTTCATTATTTTTATTACTACCTGTTTGTTTTTTTATAGCCATCATAAGCTGGGATTACGTCACAAGATCGTGGCTTATTACAGAAAGCTCAAGCGAACCAGGAGGTATACCCGGTGTTTTTTTATTAAAAACATTCATTCTTATAATGTGTGCTGTATTAATATTACAGGGATGCGCTGAGTTATTTCGCTCAATTCTCATTCTGAATAACGCTTGGAATCACCAGCCAAAAAAAGGAGTGAATGTGTAATGGAAGCACTAATTCCACTCCTCATGTTTGTTGTAGTCTGTTTAGTATTATTACTAGGCTACCCTGTGGCTTTTTCACTTGCCGGAACCGCTTTACTGTTTGTCAGTGGGGGGATAGTTGCGGGTATATTCGACACATCTTTCTTAACAGCACTACCAAGTCGGCTCTATGGCACGATGGTTAATGAAACACTAATGGCCGTACCACTTTTTGTGCTTATGGGAGTTATGCTGGAAAAATCTAAAATTGCAGAAAATCTTTTAGAAAGTATGGCACTAATATTTGGTCGCTTTCCTGGAGGCTTGGGCATATCTGTAACTATTGTCGGGATGTTACTGGCCGCAAGTACTGGTATTGTGGGCGCAACAGTGGTAACGATGGGATTAATCTCACTACCAACAATGCTAAAGCAAAATTACAGCCCCTCTCTTGCAACCGGTACAATCTGTGCTACAGGCACTCTTGGTCAAATAATTCCCCCTTCTATTGCATTGGTATTGTTAGGGGATGTTTTATCAAGTGCATACCAACAAGCTCAACTAAGCTTAGGGTTATATTCACTGAAAACCGTTTCTGTTGGTGATTTATTTGTCGGAGCCTTAATGCCAGGCTTATTACTTGTCTTTTTTTACGTTGTTTTTCAATTTATTTTAGCATTGATTAAACCCGAAACATCACCTGCTGTTGATAAACAGGTTTTACAAAAAAACGTTAACCGCGCAAACTCACTCTTTACACACCTGGTACCTCCACTCTTATTAATTTTTGCAGTACTAGGGTCAATATTAGCAGGCATTGCAACACCAACAGAAGCTGCTGGTGTTGGTGCATTAGGTGCTACATTGTTAGCCCTTACTAAAAAACAGTTGAACCTGAAGCAACTTGCAGAAGTTGTTCAGTCAACGACAAAAGTAACATGTATGGTTTTCATGATTCTGATAGGCGCTTCTGTTTTTTCACTGGTATTTAGAGCATATGGTGGTGATGAGGTTATTCATAGTATTTTTAGTACAATGCCTGGCGGGGTATTTACAGCAACACTTATCGTCATGATTGTTATTTTCTTACTTGGTTTTATTCTTGATTTTATAGAAATAACCTTTGTGGTAGTACCTATCGTTGGCCCAGTGTTATTAGCCATGGGTCTTCACCCTGTCTGGTTAGGTGTAATGATTGCTGTAAATTTACAAACCTCTTTTTTAACGCCACCTTTTGGCTTTGCTTTATTTTATTTGCGTGGTGTAGCACCAAATCACGTAAAAACAATACAAATATATAAAGGGGTTGCACCCTATATTTTAATTCAATTACTCGTACTTATTATTTTAGCGTGTTGGCCTAAAATTGTTACATGGCTACCAGAGCAAATGTATGGAGTACAGTAACCCACATCGTGGATAAGTACCTTTGGACTGCACAATGCCCGTCGAACACACCATAAACCATTAGAGGTTTAGTTGCCATATTCTTGCGGCAAACAGTTCGATAGGCTTTATCCAGCCTTTGGTAGTAATACCCAAAAAGCGAAGGTTTTTAACATTTGCAGATGGGATTATAGTGCTTTAACTCTCTAGTGCTTTGGGTCTAAAAAAAGCAGGCTTTGCTCCTGGTCTATCTCAAACTGAAAGAACTTGAGAAAATTCATTCCTAATAAGCCCTGATATGCATTTGATTGGGACATATCTACTACAGCAACGTCAATATCATTCAGCTTGCGTCCAGCAATGGTAATACTTTTAAAACGATACACAGGGGCAATAACTTGTCCCCCCGCAGTATTCATTCTTACCTGGTTTTGATATTGAGCTATGTTACCTCCAGACAAGTTTTGAAAAGATGCTTTTGAAATAACAGATAAACTTGCTCCGGTATCAATTAATAAACTTAACTTATGCTGACTATCGAGTTCAACCGGTACTATAAAGTGTTCACCATGTCGAGTTAATAAAATACCTTCTTTAGCTCTCATTTTTTCATTAATTTTATCTTTTAAACGCTTTGCTGCTGCGCCCCACTTAGAATCGCTTTGTAAGTAGTCTAGAAGACTCAAAGCCTGAGTATAATCCTTTAACTGTGCAAAAAGTTCAGCCCTTCGAAAAAGATAGCTGTAATTGCTTTCATCAATAAAAGATAACCCCTCATAAAACTTTAATAGCTGAGGTAAAAGATTATCTTGAAGTAACTGCTGATCGTAAGCTTGGACGAGTAATTTAATTCTCGACTTAACTTTTTCAATAGCCTCATAATCATCAAGGTTAGTCTCAAGCTTATAGAGTGTTAAAATTGCTTGCCGTTTATCTCCTGTTTGCAAATAGCTTTCAACCAGTATATTCCAGGCACTTGTCTCATGTGGATATGTTTTCAAAAACTCTTCCAATAAAGGGATAAGATATAAGAATCGCTTTGCGTTTAATTCTTCTTGAAGATATTCTCTCAAGCGAATATTCGCTTCTGCCTGCATTTCAGGATGGTTATATACCAATGCATGGTATGAGGAAATAATGAGTTGATTATCTCTAACATGCAGAGCACTTCTAAATGCCAGCATATTAGAGTCCTGATCAGAAGGTACCTGTGAAGCTGCTGACTTACTAGGCTCACTTGTATCAAAAACAGATATTAACTGTTGTCTATCATACGTACTAAGACCTTGCCAGAAAGAATGTCCATACCAACCTATTGTAAAACCTGCACTTAGCACTACTAAAAAGTTAAGTATTTTTCTCATTATATAGCTCATACTGATTGATAACAGTAATGAACACTATAATGATTGTAGATATACACAATTGCAACTTTTTAGTCTAAACATACCTTATACTCTGTATAAATCATCGTCATACCCACAGAACACAAGAGGGTTAGGGTGGGGGTTGTCACTTTATACTAAAGGCTTGTTATTTACTGGCTAGCTTCTTTAACCACCTCCTAACCTCCCCCTTAAATAAAGGGGAGGAACTCTTTATGAAAACCTGCATTAAAAGATGTTTACTATACCCAATACGAATGGCTTTTTAGATGCGACCATCAAGCGATGAAGCCCCATAAGCCAATATTAATAGGTGCTTGGGTTGAGGGATGAAGATAACAAAACCTAGAAATCATTCGTGTATGGGTAAATACACTTCCAGAAAAAAACAACCAAAGAGACATCATGCAAGATCATATTAAAAACTACTATGGTAAAGTCTTAAAAAAGTCACAGGACCTTCAAACAGATGCCTGTACAACTTCTGACCAACCTACACCTGACATTCAGCAGGCAATGGCACTGGTTCATGAAACGGTAAAAAATCGGTATTTTGGTTGTGGGTTTATAGTCCCAGCGTTAATCAATGACTGCAAGGTCCTAGATCTTGGTTGTGGTAGTGGACGTGACTGCTATGTATTGGCTCATCTTGTTGGAGAAAAAGGTCAGGTACATGGTGTAGATATGACCGATGAACAAATTGCTGTTGCTAACGAATTTAAGGACTACCACCAAAAACAGTTTAGCTACGATAATAATAATGTGACCTTTTATCAAGGTTATATTGAAGATCTACTCTCACTAGGACTTATGCCTAACAGTTTTGACATTATTGTTTCTAACTGTGTCATTAATTTATCGCCAGCTAAAAAGAGAGTATTTGAACAAGCCTATCAACTACTTAAAGCAGGTGGCGAGCTTTACTTTTCAGATGTATACGCTAGTCGTCGAGTGCCACAAACGCTACAGAATGATAGCCAGCTTTATGGCGAGTGTCTAAGTGGCGCACTGTATTGGCAAGACTTTTTATCAATAGCCAAAAACTCAGGTTTTACAGACCCACGCTTAGTTAATGACCGACCTATTATGATTAAAAATTCGGAAATACAACAAAAGCTTAAAAACATTGAGTTTTATTCTGCAACTTATCGACTTTTCAAGTTACCTCTTTTGGATGATAACTGTGAAGATTATGGTCAGGCGGTAGTGTATAAGGGAACTATTCCTTACTTTGAAAGTTGCATAACTTTGGACAAACATCATATTTTTGAAAAAGGAAAAGTATACTCTGTTTGTGGCAATACATGGCGAATGTTAAATGAAACTCGCTTTAAACCACACTTTGAATTTATAGGTAGTTTTGACAAGCACTTTGGTCCCTATACAGAGTGCGGAATCGATATTCCTTTCGATAAAGCAATTATTAATGAAAGTACTGATCGTTTAGGATGCTGCTAACAATACCCAAATGGTAAGTTGTACCTCTAATAAGCTATTGATTTAAAAAGCATGAATCAACGAAGCAAGTACCTGATATCATTAACGCTTATTTTTACTGGTGTTATAATGACTTCGGCTTCTGCACTGCTAAGTGACCATATTGTTTCTAAAAATCAAAAAAGAATAGAAACACTGCAAAGTGATAGTCAGTCTAAAGAAAAACTTATAACCCAGCTTTGGCAAGACTACCAGGTACTAGAACAGAAAAAAGACACGCTGTTAATTCTTATAGCATCTAACTCAAGTCAGCATTATATAACTCTTTTTTCTGTAGAATTTTTAACATCTATTGGAGTAGAAAACCCAAAACAGACACTTTTAGCCAATGCTAATCGTATTTACCCTTTTACCATGGAAAATATGAATCGATACAAACAAGAGACTCTCCAAAAAATAAACAATATTTATGAGGAGAAAGTCTACTTAGACATGCAATCAAATCAATTAATAAGTAAAAATAGCCGTTACAATAGTATTGCGCTCTTCTTTCAAATATTTGGCTTAATTTTAGTACTTTCCAAACATATATTTGAATGACAACATGAGTTTGTATCGCTTTATTGTCTAAACAGCTGTTGTTTCAAACATTGGATAGTCAATATAACCTTTAGCATCTCCACCATAGAAGGTATCAGGATCAGGCTCATTTAATTCTGAGTTATATTTAAAGCGATTAACCAGATCAGGGTTAGCAATAAAAGGACGACCAAATGCAACTAAATCTGCCCAGCCTGAAGTCACAACTTGTTCAGCGCGCTCTTTGTCATAAGCCCCACAAACAATAATTGCACCTTTGAAACTCTGCCTTAGTTTATCTCTGAATGTATTACTATAAGGCCGACCATTCGCCCAAGTTGGCTCATTTAAATGAAGATAAGCTATCTTTCGTTTATTTAACTCACTGGATACATATAAAGCAACTTCATCAGCCTCATCATCATCAATATCATTAAACGTACCCATTGGTGAGAGCCGAATTCCAAGTTTACCTGGTTCAAGCTGATCAATCATTTTATCCACTGTTTCTAAAAGGAAGCGAGCACGATTCTCGATGCTACCACCATACTCATCAGTACGTTGATTACTGTTTTTTGCTAAAAACTGGTCAGGTAAATAACCATTAGCAGCATGAAGCTCAACCATATCAAATCCAGCTTTCATGGCATTTATAGCAGCATTTACATAGTCAGCTTGAATTCCTTTTATTTCCTCTACTGTTAGAGCTTTGGGCAAGTCAGTACTTATCCGCGTCAATTTACCATTTATAAGATTATAACTGCGAGCACCTTCGGCTTTAATCGCTGATGGAGCAACAGGCAATTGGTTTTCAGGTTGTAAAATACGGTTAGAAATACGACCAACGTGCCATAGTTGGAGAGCAATCTTTCCGCCCTCTTGATGGACAGCTTTCGTTACAGCTTTCCAGCCTTCTACCTGCTCATCAGTATAAATGCCAGGAGTACACGCATAACCCTTACCTTGAGGTGATATCTGACTGGCTTCCGTGATAATCAAGCCTGATGTTGCTCGCTGGCGATAGTATTCAACCATTAGTTGATTTGGAATATCGCCTGGCTGTGAAGCCCTGGAACGCGTTAATGGAGCCATAATGACTCGGTTTGGTAAAGTAATATCTCCCAATTGAAATGGTGTTAATAAGGGACTTTTTGCCATCTTAGACATCCTTTTAAATATATTTAGTAGACCAGTCGTCTATAAAGTAGTTAAAAAAATGAGGCTATTTTGGAGTAGATTCTATAGCCTCATTGAGGTCACACATTCATTTAAACTTTATTTAAGGGGTTCTCAAAAAGAGATTAATGCTAGGATTCTTTTTTAAACACCGAATCTGAAGCCAGCACTTGCTCTGTCATCATCATAGCCGTTTTTATGGCTGAATCATCTCGTCGTACTTTCGTCATCAGACTCGCCCCCATCCATTGCTGATACAACACAACTGCTGTAAGTCTTGCATCTAACATAGCGGGCAAAGAACTATCTCTTATACCAAGCACTACACACTCTTCTATTCGACCAATGATTGCATCAATACCTGATTTCAACATTAATCGCATATCATCCGATAAGTCAGAGACCTCAGCTGAAAGCTTGACTGCTAAGCACTGTTTATCACAACACTCATCTGTTTGTGTTTCAAACCAGTGCAGCCAATACGACATCAGTCTTTCTTTGCCACTTTTTTCAGGTTGATTGAACAACTCATCAAGAACCTGTCCATAATGGCTGAAGTAGCGTCGAATTAACTCCACACCAAACTGCTCTTTTGACTTAAAATAATGGTAAAAGGACCCCTTAGGCACTTTTGCCTGAGCTAATATTTGGGACAATCCTACAGCTGAAAACCCTTTACTGAGAATCAACAACTCACCAGCTCTCAGGATTGTTTCTCGGGTATCTTGATGTTCACTACGATTCATGTTGTTAATACTAGCAGCTAATTAGACCGGTCGTCTAGTGTTTTTTTTAAAACCTATTATAACGCGATGCTCGACTTTTATTAGTTTGAAATGACAACCCCTGACCCCAACCTTTGTTTTGCCGAAACAAATTCAAAGGGACAGGGGATGTCAGTAGAAGAGTTTATCATAGCAGTTTATTGCTGGGTTGATGATACCTTTAATGATTTACTTAAAGGCCAGCGATTACGTGAACGAGGGACTATGCCTTCCCTTTCTGATCCTGAAGTGATTGCAATGGAGCTCATCGGCGAGTTTTTTGGG
>NZ_AUAF01000178.1 GCF_000428585.1 Zooshikella ganghwensis DSM 15267
TACCACCTTGGCATGGAGTGATGACGATAAACTACTAAAAGTCACCAAATCTGATGGCAGTATCCGCCAGTATCACTATGAAAATTCAACCTTTCCTAAGCACTTAACAGGTATCACCGATGGTAACGGTAAGCGCTTTGCGACCTGGAAATATGATATAAAAGGCCGTGCGATTAGCTCGGAACATGCCGGTGGTACCGAAAAAACCTCTCTCGAATACCATGCTAATAACAGTACTACGGTTACCAATCCTTTAGGCAAAAAAACCACTTATCATTTCAAGGTATTTAATGGCGTGCATAAAGTCGTGAAAGTCGAAGGCCAACAAACCGAACACTGCGCAGCGGCCAATAAAGCCTATACCTATTACGACAATGGTTTGCTCAAAACCAAAACTGATTGGAAAGGGATAGTGACGGCGTTTGAGTACAACGATCGTGGCTTAGCGATCGAGACAACGGAAGCCGTCGGTACTCCACAAGCCCGCACCGTAACGACAGAATGGGATGTTGATAAGCGATTACCGTTGAAAATCACAGACAGCAAAGTAGAGACGTCTTATCAATACGATGAACAAGGTGCGTTGGTGAAAAAAACAGAAAGCTTAATTAATTGATAAATATTTTCTAAATAGCAATAGGAAGTTAAGGTGTGACTATATTTTTTAATAAAAAAATATACTTAAAAGATTATTTTAGCAAACCAATTATTTTGGGGTTAACGCTGGCTACTTCTTTGACAGTAGCAGAGCACGCATCGGCTGAGTATAAAGGTTCCTACTTGAAGAGCTGGTACCAGTGGGGATGGCCTCTTAGAGAGTCAAATCAGTCATTCAAAACTATTATGGAAGCTGTTACTTGGACTAGAAATGAAGCGAAAAAAAAACACTCTATGTATTATGGATCTGCGATAAGTAAAGCGGATAACTTAACATTTATTAAGTTAGAGTATTATTCTCATAATGGTCAACTTAAACCTATCTGGTATTTTACTCAACAGTTACCTGGCATCAAAAAACCTACAATAGAGATCGAGCAAGAACAGTATTTAAGGTATTGTTCCAACAACTCTTATAGGCCTGCTCGATATCAAAATTTTAAATTAGCAGGAACTCAAGGCCATGTTGTCATGGATCGCATCGTTGATGGTAAATCAATTGTGTTACCAGACAATATTGGTGGTCTTATTGCAACTGCAAACTTAATGGGCTGCAGTGAAAATGATAAACGTTGGAATATTACTTCATTTCCAGTCTTCACTGTAAGAGAAGTTGGAGACTTGGATATGAATAAGAGTTTAGGTCAGTCTTGTAATAACGTGAGTAACCCAATCAATGCTGCTACAGGAAATAAATATCAAACGACCTCTCTCACAATACCTAACTCTAGTCTTGATATAACACTGAATTACAATAGCTTAAGCCTATCAACAGGGCTGTTTGGAAGTAGTCAGAGTTCTTTATTAGACCTTCGGTTACAGACGCCAAAGAGTGATGCAGAAGTGATTATTGCTCATTTAGCTGATGGCAAAATGGTCCAACTACGTAAAATAGCAGATGAAAGCCAGGTATGGATGGACGATAATCCTGCTCAGTACAAGCTGACGGTTAATGAGGATAAATGGTCTTTACAAGATCTTACTCAATCAAAGGTCTATCTCTTTAATAATGACGGGACTCTTAATCGCATTGAGCAATACGGGCAACAATTAATTCAACTGGCTTATGATGATGGGATTCTAACTAATATTACTGACCAATTAGGTCATTCATTAGCCGTTGAGACCTCAGACTTAAAGATAACTAAGCTTGGTTCAGAAGAAAATGCAGTGACTTTCAAATACGATGAAAACAATAACTTGATTGAAGTAAGCCATCCTGCATATACATATACCTATCGCTATGAAAATAGTAGCTACCCAAGTTTACTAACGACGGTGCTAAAAAATGAGCTGTTAATTGGTAAGTGGTCCTATGATGAGCATGGTCGTGCTATTTCCAGTGAGCATGCTGAAGGATTCGAAAAAACAACTCTAGAATTTCACGATAATAACAGTACTACCGTGACTAATCCTTTAGGCAAAAAAACCACCTATGACTTTCAGGTATTTAATGGTGTACACAAAGTGGTGAAAGTCGAGGGCCACCAGTCCGAAAACTGCGCGGCGGCCAATAAAGAATACACCTATTACGACAGCGGTTTGCTGAAATCCAAGACCGATTGGAAAGGTAATACCACCGAGTTTAAGTACAACGATCAAGGCTTAGCGATCGAGACGACGGAAGCCGTCGGTACCCCTCAAGCCCGCACCGTCACCACCGAGTGGGATGTTGATAAGCGTTTACCGCTCAAAACCTCTGATGGTCAGGTAGAGACATCTTATCAATACGACGAACAAGACGCGCTGGTGAAAAAGCGTCAGCAATTAGCGCCGTAATTTTTTAAAAAATAATATTTAATTTAAACCAAAAATAGATTTGTAGCATGATGCAGTTAAATAAATTATTTTCGGGATTATTGGCTATAGGGTTTGCCTTTTCCGCCCAGGCCGAATTCGATCGCAGTTGGGATTATCAATACGATGCCCATAAAAACCTCACCCAAATCGATGGACCCCGTACCGATGTACAAGACATTACCCGTTTTGAATACGACGAACACGGTCATTTAATTAAAACCATTAATGCCTTAGGCCATACTACGGAATTAAAAGACCATAATGCCTGGGGCAGTCCACAAACCTTAATCAATGCCAATGGCACCGTCACCAAAATAGCCTATAACGCCAGTGGTAAAGCTGAGACCATCACCGTTAAAAGTGCGTCGGGTGATATCACCACCCGCTTTACCTATGACAAGGTCGGTCAGGTCACCCAGGTCACCTTACCCAATGGCACCACCATTCAGTATGAATACAGCCCTGCACGCTATTTAATGGCGATGGAAAATAGCCTGGGTGAACGGATTGAATATGACTATGACAATGCGGGAAATCAAACGAAACAAACGGTTAAATCCGCGACCGGTGACATTGTTGGTCAACATAGCTGGGTTTACGACGAGTTAAGTCGGTTATTGCGCAGTGTCGGGGCCAGTGAACAAACCACACAACATGCCTATGACGTCAATAGTAATCAAACGGGTCTCACCGATCCTAATAAACATAAAACAACGTATGGTTTTGATGCCCTCAATCGCTTAACCCAAACCACCAATGCCTTAGAAGGCGTGACTAAGCTTGAATATAACCATCGAGATCAAATCACTAAGGTGATTGCCCCTAACGGTGCCACCACTCAGTATGAATACGACCCCTTTGGCCGACTGATTAAGCGTATTAGTCCTGATACTGGCACGACCACCTATGCCTACGATTTAGCGGATAACATCATCCAGCGTACGGATGCCCGTGGTGTGGTCACCAAGTATAGCTATGACGCCCTGAACCGTCTTACCAGCCAACAGTATCCGGCCAGCCCTGAACTCAACATCACTTATATCTACGATGAAACCACCAATGGCAATAAAGGCATTGGCCGCTTAACAGGTATCCAAGACCAGTCAGGCTTAGTAGCCTTTAGTTACGATGACACAGGCAATTTAACCAGCGTTAGCCGTAGTATGACTGTTGCTGGTCGTGAGGTGGTGGATAGTACGCAGTATCAAACCAACCTCATGGGCTACATCACCCAGGTAACCTATCCCAGTGGTGCCAAAGTCGATTATGCCCGTAACCCACAAGGCCAAGTCACCACCGTCACCTATCACCCCAGTGACAGCCGCCTTAAACCCATTGTCATTGCCAAAGACATTGGCTACCAGGCGTATGGTCCCTTAACCGCATTAACCTGGGGTAATAACACCCAACTGACCCGCACCTTTGATCAAAGTGGCCAGCTGACCCAGCAAACCGTCACTGGAATCCAGGATCTCGACTACAGCTATGACCCCGCCGGTAATATCACTGAGATCAGTGATGGTCACAATGCCACCTACAGCGCCAGCTACCAATATGACGCCCTGGATCGCCTGGCCCAGGAACAAGGCTACTTCGGCACCAAAAACTACAGTTTTGATCCCGTCGGCAACCGTACCGAACGCCAATGGATAACACCCAATACGGCGGCAGAGGGTCAACCCAGTAACAGTGAAACCCACAGCCAAACCCTGGCCTACCAAAAAGACAGCAACCGTCTGACGAAAGTAAATAACCAAAGCATCACGACCGATGCGGCAGGCCACATCACTGACAATAACCCATTAAGCTTCACCTACGATGCCCGTGGTCGCATTCACAGTGTCAGCAAAAACGGAAAACAACAAGCAGAATACCAATACAACGTATTAGGTGAACGTGTCCTGAAAACCCGCTACAAAGGCGACAACAAGGAATACAGTACCTTTCATTACAACACCAGTGGTCAACTACTGGTGGATACCTTACACGACAAGAACCGTAAACGCTTAAGCCGTCATTACATTTGGTTAGGCAATATGCCACTAGCCATGATCGAAGAGGTCTACCAAAGTAATGGCAAAATAGCGCGCCACCAGGTCAATTACATCCATGCCGATCACCTAAACGCCCCTCGTCGTGCTTCAGACACTGAAGGTAACACCAACTGGGCTTGGTACCGTGATGCGTATGGTATCGGTGATGTAAACCAGGATGTGGATGGTGATGGTAAGAAAACCTTTATTGCCTTGCGTTTTCCTGGACAATATTACGACCCTGAAAGTAGCTTGTTTTATAATTACCATCGTTATTATGATCCATCAGTTGGTCGTTATACAAAAAGTGATCCCATTGGGTTGCAAGCTGGGCTGAACACCTTTGCTTATGTAGAGGGTAATCCTGCAAATTACATTGATTCTACGGGTCTTATTGGAACATTCTTAAATGCTCATAGAAGAGGCCTTGGCTACGATAATGCAGTAATGATAGGGAAAATGGGGAATGAAGCATATGAGTTAGGGCTGACTATTGATGCTGTAGGAAATATCCTGATATTAGGTGCGGAAGGTGCTGCGCTAGGAGTTGGTTATTTAACTGCAAAGGCTTTAGCAAATCCAAGAATTACAAAAGAAGTAGTTGATACTGCTTGCTCAGCTACTGCAAGCTCAGTCCAAAAAACAGCTTCACGAGCTGCTAGAGCTGAAGTAGAAGTTTTAAATTTAGAGCCAGGTACAATCCAGTCGATTAAGCCTAATGCTGCTAGAACGGTTTCAAGGGCAGATCTTGAAGCTAGCAGGGTGAAAGCTCAAGAAAAGCTCATATATGATGGGACTCAAAGGCATACTCGAGTTAAAGTAGATCAATTTGGAAATGTAATTGATGGTCATCATCATATGAGAGCTGCTACAAAATTTCCTGCGCATAGAGTTGAAGTCTATGTAGAGAGTGTAGAAGGTGCAGAGCCTGGTACCCTTATAACTGAATTACCCATTCGAGGTGAGTAATGCTAGATAAAACTAGGTTAAATGAGATTTTATTGAATATTTTAGAAGATGGTATCACATTTATTAGGCATTACTCTGCTCAAGGTAAAAGTACACAAGTTAATATTGAGGCAGACCATTTACATAATATCCCAAGCTTAATTAACAACCTTTCTAGAGAAAGGTTGGAGTACTACCTAAATATCGAGGTTAAATCTTATCGTGATAAAGTTAATGGGAAACCTAGAGCGAAATTAGAGAATGAATGGTCCAATTTAAGACAGATTTTAGAGGAAGAATAAGCTCAGTATTGCTAATAATCATAACTATGAACTTAAGAGCCTGTCCAAGCTGTAACAAGCAAACAATCTCAAGTAAAAGAGTCTTTCTCACGACTCTTTTACCTTTTATAGTTTGTTACTGCTCTAACTGCTTTGCAATGGTCACCAGTAAAGCAAGTCAGTGGTATTTACAAGATAATTTTATTAACTATATTCTTGCTACTGTGCAGTTAGCTTTTCTTTTAATAACCTCATTACTGTTGCTAGAAACTATTTGGGGAGGGCTAGCCTTATTTGTAAACTGGCGAGTTTTCAGGTGTTATATCATTTCAAAGCAAGCGTTAGTTGAAAGATAAATTATTTAGAGAACTGGGTAGGCTGTTTGTCACTTTAAATCACAGTAAAGGGGTAGCCTTACTCTCTTCGTTTGCCCGCGAAACATAAAAAAGCCATATTTAAAGCCTTAATTCTGGCTTTTTTATGTTTCGCGGAGTGAAAAAGTATTTTGTCATAATCAAGGGGTGATTGAGTAATGAATTATATAAAAGCAAGATGGTTGCATTCTGATAAAGACTACCCCTATTTAATTTATAGTGAGTTTTCAGAAGACAGGTATGAAACGAGAAAAGTAGAAGTTTTTTATAATAATGAATACGGATTTGCATCTGAGTATAAGCATACCGCTAAGACAAGACTTGGCTTAGCTCCTATACCTAGTATTCAGGAATTGCAAAGTAATCCTGAGTTTGAGGTTGGAATTCTCACTAAAGAGCAATTTGAAAACATTTGGATAACCGCTATAAATCAATAGGTTTAGGAGTAGTTTAGTGTTGAATAACTCTATTCCGACAGTATCACTCCTTAAAAGGATGCAAAATGATCAAAAGTAAATTTACTAAATTTAGTGGTTATAGCTTCTTAGTTTTAATAATTTTATTAGTTTGTACCCTTTTTCTTGAAACAATTAGCATAGCACTCGCTTCTCCATTTTATTTCTGCTCGATTATTTTATATTGCATAGGGTTTATTTGGATTGGAAACATTAAGTTAGTAAATTCTACTAAGTTATCGCCGCTACCTAGGTTATCTATTTTAATTTCTATGCTTTTGATATTTATTTTTATTTCAATAGTTATAGGTGTAAATCTTAAATTTGCACTGGGTATGAAAATTTAAGAAATAATATTTGAGTTAGTACCGGATTATGCAGGGCTTAAAACAAATTTAAGCCTAGCTGTTTTTCAATCACTCTCATCATTCTTGCACTGCTAGTGCCCTTAGTGCTCCTACCCCACCACAGAATACTCAACCCCCTCTAAAAAACTTCCGATAATCTATGTTATCGGCTATTTTGACGATTTTCGCGTAAGATAGTATCACTTTTAGTATAAAGTAATACTAAATACCGTATCTGTCTTAAGCCTGATAAGAGCAGTGACTAGGTGAAAATTGTGATAAGAGGACATTTTCCAATACTTTAAAACTGTGCAGTTCTTGAGTAGAGATTAGCCTATGAGCTGTATTGCAGAGATGTTACAAAAATAATATTTTTAGACTTACAAGAAAAAATCAAAGATCTAGTGTTATCGAGCCTATTGTTCGGTTTTTTTCTATCCTTATTGACCCTTAAATTATTCTCAACTATTCATTTATTACACCGCCAGTACATAACAAATAATTTTATAAAAATACAACTTAAAAGGTTTGATGAGGAGCTTATCATGGACGAGGCTTTAAAAACGTTATTAGAGAGTCCAATAAAAAAAGTATTACAACAAGATGGGGATAAACAGCAGGCTTATACCGATAGTCAAAACCGCACCGTAATCGCTTCCTTTGGCATGCTAATCGTTAATGGGCAGGGGGTTGTTTCTGTCGTCTTGAAAGAACGTACCCCATTTTCAATTGATGTTGTGACGAATGAAAGCCTTGAGCAAGGTATACGTTTAGTCATACTAGAGGAAAGCGTAAAACTCTATGAACTTGAAGGTGGCACAGAAACACTATTGGATGAACGCTCGGGCTTAGCAATTGGCCTTGATGAAGACAAAGAAGCTACTTACTGGTTTAGCTTTTTTGGCCAAAACCGCGCTATTCACTATGGAAAAGGGGAGATGCGTAGTCTGACTACACTGCTTGAGTATGTTTTTCCTGATGATGGCGGCGAACCCTCAAAGTTTTGGATGAATGATCTATGTACAGGACAAAACTTTCAGGGAGTGCCGAAATACTGCCAGGTTAACACTTCCTTCTACTAGTACCCTGTGTAAGTAATCAAGCCCTAG
>NZ_AUAF01000179.1 GCF_000428585.1 Zooshikella ganghwensis DSM 15267
TCTTTTCTTTCTTTTGATACGCGCTTCACTCATCATTCACCTGCGCCCCTTTCTTTAGATTTTTACTTCAGGTGAGGCGACAACTATCCTGACATAAGGGGTTACCACAAACAAACCATATTTCCGTATTTCCATTTTCCAATAAAAATACAAGTTGCCCATCTGAGGTTTTCCAACGTAACTTACTACGCCAGAATTTTAACTCTGGCTTCACATACTTATAATATGGCCCATTCTCCTCAAGCCACTTGTCAATGGCGGTTTGGAACAATTTAACTCTGGGAAGATACATTAACATTGGCAAAATAAAAATTACGAAAAACCCACCCATCATTATTAGGGGTCCAAATTTAAACCCTAGTAGGTCGACCACAACTGACAACGATATTAATATTGGAATTACGACTAAAAACCTAATCATCACTTTTATACATAACGCCTCAATAATGAGCAGGAACGCAGTGGCGAAGCCGTGGAGTGAAGGTCCAGCCCGGTAGGGGTGACATTGATTGACTTGTTAAGCATTGGGGCTACTCCGCACCATCGTAAATATCTAGTGCCAGCATAATGCCCCGATTGCCTAGCTCTAACAGAGTTCCGGGTGATATATTCATACCCTCATTTCCTTTGTCCATGAAGATCCCGCAAAACAAATCAATACTGTACTTACTTGCCAGTTTCTTCCAGATATTCAGGTCACTCGGAACTGACTTAGTATTTCCTTCACTTGGCCGTCAATATCCTCTGGCTCGCATTCAGATGCAACTAAAGACCAGTGGCCACTTTTTCGCTGGATTTCTCTTCCTGTTCTTTTTATGACTCGAACATCACCTTTGGCGTACATTGTCGTACCCTCAATCCCAAAAAGAGCGGATATTTCTTTAGGATTAAGTGTATCACCAATTAATCGTAACGAGGCTTTTGATCGACTTACTTGTGCCATTACTAGTAATGCCTAAAACCTTTGTAGTGGGCCGGAGTAAGGGAAACTTACGGAGGTCCAGCCGAAGGCGACATTAATAAACTTGTTAAAAACCATTTAGAGTTTACCTCCTAAGCTAAGATGTAATTGACCCACAGCTAAGAATGCTATGGGAAACCATATAAGTAAAGTGCTAGTAGATGTTAACCAAGCTTTGTACATAGGGATGGACAGTTTTTTTGCTTGGTAAATATTTGCGGACAGTAGGACTAAGAACACAAATAAAATATAAGCAAAATCGAAGGGCTGATATAAAAGAACGTCGAAACCAGTTCCAGGCACACTTTCCTTTGTTGCTGTAGCTACTTCGGCTACTAATGGAATTATTAGCGCGAAAACTGCAATTATTATATTTTGGGTCAGCTTCATTGGTTTTTAACGCCCAGATCACTAACCTATGACGGAAGGCTTTTTAATATGGCACAATGAGCGCAGCGAATGCATATTAAAAAGTCCTGCTGTATAGGTCTGGTGCATCGCCTGGTTAAGTGCTCACTACTACTTAATTCGAACAAAATATTCTCTCCAATCTCCATCTGGAGATACCCAATACACATCTGGACCTTCAAAATTCATCACAGCTGTACCAATTCCATTTGGATACTCAGCAATAACTTTTTCGCTGGAGCATTCATGGATAACCCCTTCTACTTTCACCTCTTCGAAAAAAAAAGGGTAGTTTTTTCCCTCGATGGTAATTTCGATAGTCGGCAAAGGTAAGAAATGGTAGGCATTTCCCTTATGAATTATTTCAGCATATCCAAATACCTGTTCAATGAACTCCTTCTTATTTTTAGGCAGACTTTCAAGGGTACTATTATAAGCTAAGCTCATAGCGTTATCAGATTTCCAATGCCCATCTAGATGCTCACATGCAAATGCATGCATATTACATAATATAATGGATAGTAGTATCTTTTTCATTTCTTCACTTAACGCTAAGCCAAGTGGTTGGCAGAACGATGTGTAGCCAGTCCTAGCTTAAGCGCCTTGTTATGTGCTGGTGTCATTACTTACCTCCAACGTTTGATTTACCCAAGCGCTTCGCTCAGTTACAGAGTCAAAGCGGCCAATTAGCTGGGTGACCTCTGCTTTACCTTCTTCTGTTAAGAAATAGCCCCCACCCATTCGCACTTCTGATAACGCACAAAATAGCGGCTCATTAAATGTAAAAATGGCGTCAAATGTTTCTTTGCTAGATTTTTTGTTTCCTTTACCTCGAATTGAAGTCCTTTTCTGCAGCATAAGTTCTCCACTCCTAGCAGAGTCTTTATGCACGGCTTTAATGCTCGTTCTATCACTGCACTCTATCTTACTCATATCTTGAATTCTTTTTGCACATAACGCCTGCATTTGGGGCTGGTGCATGCAGTGCGAAGGTCCCATCCCACGAAGTGGGCGAACAACATGCACTTGTTAAGTGTTTTCACGCACAGTACTCCGAATTGCGTTAAAGAGATGATAATCTGCTTCTTCAATGTATGACTCAAGTAGTTGCAGCCAAGATTTAGCGCCACTCCAACTCAGGTCTATTTCTATACCTGTAGTTCTGTTTACTAGAACCGGAGGTAGATAACCTTCACTAGCCCCATTGGAGATATTAATTGGGAGCATTAACCAGTACTCACACGAATCATCTGCTTGAAAGCTTACAACAAGAGAACCCCCATCTCTTAATTTTTCGATACTTAGGACATGGCTAACATTCATACCGGACACTTAACACTCGGTTGTGTAGCAGCGAACGAGTGCGCGAGTGAACTGTCACGACACCAACCGCTTGCTAATTGTTTTCGTTTTCAATAATCTTCGCTTCAAGAGCTTTAAGATATTCTCTTTCCTTTTTGTAGCTCAATATCAACTTGTAATTAAGGTAAACAGCCAAAAAAAATGTCAAGACAAATACAACCTCTAAATTTCTAAAGACTACTAGTAAAGCAAAAAGTAAAATATTTGCGAGGACGAAGATATTCCACTCAAATCGATACCTCATTTGATTCTTGAGTGAGGCTTTTGAGCCTCTACTAGATTTCCTTAAAGTTTTAACTCGCTCGCAGAAGTCAAGAAAACTAAAATCAGTGTCTCGGTCTTTAACCGAAAAACAAATGCCGAACTCCAATTGCACTTTATCACAAAATGCATTGAATCTCCTCAGTCCAGAGAAACTATTCCTAAATGCTCCTTTACCTTTAGGGTTAGCCATGAGGAAATCAATAAAGTAACTCTCATCGAATTCCGCACCAGGCACTTCTCGATGTTGTTCAAAAAGGCTTTTTACTCTGGACTCTATCGTTTCGGTCATATTCTACAATTAATGCCTTAATAAGCTACTCCCCCCAGGGAGCAGCTTGATTTATTTGTTAGCTGCTTTATACCTTACAATAAATACTTTCGCTTCACTTTCAATTGTCTCAAACTCTGTAGTTATGAGATTTAGTGACCAATCTTCACCTCGATTACCAGAACCTGCCCCAATTAATGGAAATGCAACACTGGAGAATTTCTCTTTGTTCACTATATTCATAGCATTTCGAACTGAATGGATTACTGAATACTCAGTACCCATCCAAAACATGTTAATACCTGCAACATGAATTATTGCTTTAAATGGCAGACTGCCGGCTGACGTAATCCTAGCTTCACCAAGTGGAATAGCTCCAAACTTTGCCACTTCTTTGAATGGGCCTGTTCCACCTCTTTTTTTAATAGCACCTGATACGCCTTGAGGCAGCAATAGCCACCAGGGAATAATGTTCCTATTCCAGCTATTTACTATGACCTCAACATCTTGATCCAAGATATCTCCATGTACCAATTCGTAATTCATCAAACCCCAATACAGCTAACGCAAAGCTAAGCAGAGCAGCTTGCTACGTCCTATCTTGAACGCCTTGTTAAATGGCTTAGCACCACAGCAAAACCATAATGAATAATTAGCCACAAAGCAGTCACCAAACACCAACCTAGAACCGTGATTGGAGCCATAAACATATCTTCATCAGTCTGACCATAAACGGGCAAACCTAGAAATTTGAATATTTCTAACGGCGTAAATACAGAATGATATGGGATAAATGCCGTCAATTTGTTCTCTACAATAAGGCTAGGGATAACTGCCAGTACCAGATGAGACATTAACAATAATACCCACACCTTAAGGTTCGCTTTCATTCTATTTTTGCCATATAACGTTGCGTTCAACGGCAGTGCAAAGCTTCGCTTTGTTATGAGTGTTTTACGCACGTTGTGTAATACCTTCTATTGCAAATTCAATACTTTCTAAAACCTCTTTGCTTTCCTCTATTTCTTGCCTTGTGCGTAGTAAATGTAATGCATCGAGATTTCCTGAAAAATAGAGATCGCCAGCGACTTTTGAGCGTACTTTTGCACTTTTATCGTTGAGTAACAGTTGGCATAAATTGGTGAATATACTATCGGGTAGTTCATTTATATGAGCAGCCACTCTAAATCGTATTTTCGACGATTTATGTATAGCGAACTCTTCCCATAATTTAACGAAGTCCGGATATTCGTTTGTGATTTTTCTGAGCCATGACCCTGCGGATTCCCAAGTGCCACTTTTTCCCTCTACGAATGCTTTTCTGATAACAGCCTTAAGTTCCTGCTCTGATGCCCTACCTTCAAGGAAGTCATGAATTGCATCGATTGTCTCTATTAGCAAAGCAGCCTTTTCTGAACTACCTACAAAATTTATGGCATTTTTAAGTTCATTTTCTCTTCCAATGGTAAACATCTCAATTACTCATAACGCTCACATATACGGCGAGAAAATTGTTGCGAGTCCAGCGCCGGAAGCGCGAATATAATGCGCTTGTTAAGTGCTGGCCTGCTCGAGACCACAGGCATGACAAAATATGCCGTTTGCTCCCCGCCAAATACGATGTTGGTTGCACATTTTACATTTCAATTCCTTTGCCAACACTGCATTGCATTGACTGCAAGAATTTTTATAGCGAGTACCTTTTCCAATTTTCTCTAGTTTTCCAGTACAGACTGGACACAACCTAGGACTTTTATGTAAAGCTCGTTTCTCTATTGATGATACATGTTTGGATATTTCATCCTTTCCTATATCATTCAAATTCAGCTTGCTCAAAATCAACCTCTTGTGCCACTTAACGCTTTGGTGACGGGTCCGCCAGGGGTCCCGTTGACCAATTTGTTATGCATTTAACTCGCCTCAATAACTTGATATTTGCTCAAGGTATACGTTACCGTTGACCTTCATTATCAACTCTACCAATACACCTGTAGAATAATTTAATTGAAAGTCACATTCTATTAAAGCCAGCATCGAAGACTCATTATTTTCAAAGTATTTGGTACTCACAGAAGCCTTTGAGTTTTTAATATCCCCTTGGACTTCATTGCATGCTAGTTCGAAGTCTTCTTTCACTGCATCACTTGGTTTCCGGTCAAAACTAAGTGCATATCCATACTCTAAAGCTATTGACTCAAAATTCTCATTTTGAAACCACTCAGCTACTTGAACTCCAATTTCATTTAGCTCGTCTATGTTCATAAAACTTTCTAATGCATAACTATTAATCAACGTCACAGCGATGCAATATATTACGTCGCCGTTACGTATAGCACTCCAACTAACTAGAGCCATTCACACTTTTTAAGCCTAGTTTATACTCAGCATATGTAGCTATCTATTTGACATTAAAAGAATCGACCAATATTTAAACAGTTATTATACGTCAGAGTGACGTAATATATTACGTCATTTTAGGAAAATTAACCGTCGCTATTTATGAGGATGATTTTGAGGCAACCCTGTCATTAATCAAGAATATAATTTACTGGGCAGACTGATTAACTTAATTCCTTTAAAAAGCATGTTCAGGCTGTATTAAAATAGCACCTCATTTTTTTAGTACCAGATAATCTATAAAAAAAAGCCCACCGAAGTGGGCAAGGGACATTACAGGGAGAAGTCGTTATTTAATGATATTGAACTAATTGATGAGCTATCTTTGCGACACCTTTCGCTGTTAAACGCACTTGATCAACTATCTTTTCTGAGCCATCTTGGCGCTCAATCGCTGTGAACTTATGAACTAAAAAACCTCGTTGAATTTTATCTTGGTAGGCTGTCCAACCAGGTGCGCCTGGGCGACGATAAATCCATTTATTTGTGGATAACCAACTAAACAAATCCTTTGGCTTCAACTGCAAGTCTTTAGCTGCATTAGTGATACAATAGCTCTCATCCCCCCCTGCTATTTTCTCAAAAGCTTCGGCCTTGGGGAGCACTTATTTAATCTCTTCCTTAACTGCTTCTAACTGGACCGTTTTTGTTTCAATAACGGATTGAGCCATGAGTAACGCTTTTGCTAACATCAAGCTTGGATCATCTTTTTCCTGACCAGCAATATAACCACCATTTTTACGAATACTGGGCAGTACTTCATGTGTTACCCAGCGTTTAAATGCTTTGGCTTCAGGTCGACGGCTTTTAAGGATAGCTGAGTACAGACCAGACTCGTTAATCGTTTGTAGTTCCTGGCTTCCACCAGGGGTATGCATAGTAGACATACCCTTTTCATCATCATCTAAATGCCTAGTCATAGCACTTGGTAGTGAGTAACCAAGAACTTCAGTCACATCTTTAGCCACAAACCAAGGCTCACCATCTTTATTAATAACTCGAACTGCTGAAGTGTTAAATTTGAACGGTATTACATTCATTTTTATTTTCCCTAATGTTAAAAAAAAGCCCACCGAAGTAGGCTTTCAACTTTATGGTCCTGAAGAATATGCTGCTAAGACACAACGGTTGATTTTTGAAAAATATATTTAACAATAAAGTAGGCACCTACAACAAAAACAATAGACAGCAATTGGAGTTCAATAGGTAAAAAAGTAAGTTCCATTGAAGCCTCATAATCATCACTTTTAAATTGATATGCAATAAAAGGTATAGCATTAAATAGCATATGAGCAATGATCGAAGGCCACAGGGAATAACTCTTAATATATAACCAACCAAGAACAATTCCGGCTATTAGCGTAGGTATAAGCTGAATAGGGTTTAAGTGCATCAGTGAGAATAACGTTGCGGAAGCAATTAACGCATCGCATTTACTGTAATTTGATAACAAGCCTCTTAGAATTACGCCTCGAAAAATTATTTCCTCAACTACTGGAGCAACTACACATATTACCAACAATCCGCTTATACCAGAACTGAATAGTGCATCAAAAGACTCTGAGTATATATCTGCACCAGGGAATAAATATAAAACTACGATACTAATATTACTCAGTAAAACTTGAAGCCCAAGCATCGCAAAAGCAATAGGTAAAATCGACAGTGATACAATAACAGACCATTTGTTAAAATTAGCATGAAATATCTCAACAAATCGCAATCCCATTTTTGGCAATACAAACTGTAAAATTAAATATGTCGAAATCAACGAAATAATTATGTAAATAGTTGAATTCCCTGCTCTCCACCTAACCCCAAAATGAACAAGGACTTGTGCAACCACCAACGGAGTTGCCATAAACAAAAGAGTAACTGCAATAGCTTGAGACTTATTAGGAAACATAAATACTACTTTTCACCCCTAACTACAAATTTCCTTACTCCAGCGAGTAAAGACCTCCAACAACAAAAGAGAACCATAGTACACATAACTAGAAGAACCAGGAGCTAACGTAAGAGGAAAATAATAGAGCTATGTACAGGACAAAACTTTCAGGGAGTGCCGAAATACTGCCAGGTTAACACTTCCTTCTACTAGTACCCTGTGTAAGTAATCAAGCCCTAGACGAAATAAACTTTTCGGTTTTCGGCCATGCTTTTTAAGCTTCAGTGGCTTAAGACTATTTTGCCATATACCCAATTTGAATGACCATGCTAATGCCAAAGCACAAACAAAAAATAGCTTTTCGAGACGATCTAGTTCCTGTAAATGCGTGCTTTCTAAGTCAAATCCTCTACTTTTTAAGCAACCAAATAAC
>NZ_AUAF01000180.1 GCF_000428585.1 Zooshikella ganghwensis DSM 15267
TGCAGTCGGGGTGTTGATCGTTCTTTGCAAGGCGAAGAAAAGGAGCCCTGGCTGTAGTCCAGTCTTCTCAGAACCATCTTACCCAGCTAGTCAAGTATTAAAAACTCCGGAATCGAGTATTACTAAAGGCATGGCGAGTGTCACCCGAAAGCTCTAAATATTTTTCAAGTTTTACCCATTTTAATTGCATTGCTTTCCCTACCTCATGTATTAATAGTTATTAAGTTGATTGTTGTGTACGAACAGCTTCAACCTCATCCCGTATCACGGGCACATCTCGAGGTGCACGAATATGAAAGTTCACCTGATTCATCGCTCTTTCATTGATGAACTCATTACCCCGGTGAGGGTAGGGGGTGATGGTTATCGACCTACCCAATTTAAAAGCCAGTGTGTAGGCAACGGTCATAATGCGCACGCGATGGCCATAAACCAGGGTTATTTCGGCATCCTTTGGGTTTCTACCCCGAAGAATAAGTCGGAAGTCTCCTACTCGCAGAGACTGTCCAACTTGGCGACCTAATATCAACATGATTCACTTCCTGTGTTTACTGCCCATGTCTAGGCAAGTGTTATACGTTTACTGTGTTGTATCCTCATTCTTAACCGAGCTGAGCATGTTGCTGATAGCCTGATTAGCTAGACCTGCAGCAAGATCCAGTGACAGCTCTGTTGCCAGAAACTGCATACCTCTTCTCCGTTCATGTTGATAACGGATAACGCGTGTATTCGGTTTCCAGGGAATAAATTTTTTTTTATTTTCTGCTGATGTAGTCATGCTAATTCCCTTTTTTTAGGCAATAAGATGCCGTGGCTCATACCTGAGCGTGTTAAAAAATAAATTTATGTTGCGTGTTAGTAGCCTGCAGGCTCTATTAATAATTTACGGTAAGTTTTACGCAGTAAATAACGAAGTCGTAGCCAAAGCGCTGTATTGACTTCTTGATTGCGTTGATAATCGCTGGATATTTTATCCCAAAATAATTCTGCTTCTGTTTGATTCCTCCTTTTAATCTGATGTACTTCTAACGCAGCTGTTGAATGAATAGGAGAGGCCATAGGTTTCATGCAGCCTCCGGCAGAACATAGTCAACAGCATTTTGTTGGTTGACCGCCTTGGTAAATAACTGCAGGCATAAACTAGCGTGTTGTTTGTTCTTGCTGTGGATAACCAACAAGCTTTTTTCTGCGTTAATACACCCGGTAATAAATACATTGATAAAGAAAGGCTGATGTTTATCTAACTCAGGTAATGTCATCTGCAAGTGAACACGAAAAAATAATTGGTTATCCACAATGGCCAATGTGCTACAGCCATTGATGGGGACAAAACACACCTGACATTTAAAATCGTTAGTAGATGAAACAAGGTTTGTTGTTGATATGCCTCCTACTAAGTGTTCGACAAGATAATCCACATTACTTTTTAGCTGATAAACAGTGGCATACTCTTCCATGAGTTTTCTCCTTTAGGGTAATCATCATCCAGTGACATATACTCCGGTCGTCGTGATGTGCGCTGTATAACCCGCACTTGTCTGGGTTTATTTGGGTTGTCATTTACAACGATTGCCACACTGTTGATAGTGAATACCGCTAAAAGCATGGCAATCATAGGTGGAATTTTTAACCTGATAACCTTAAGCCGAATAAGCTCAGCCACCAGATGGGCGCGGTTTGTCGTCTTGAGTTTGTAGTGAGCATTTTTAATACGACGGCTAACACTGTCAGGTTCAATATTATGATCCCGTGCAATAGCCTTATCCGTTTTCCCAGATAGAAGACCTAAGCAGTAGAGTGTTTCGCGCGGGGCAAGGTAGGGATTGGTAAGGTGTGCTTGCCAGTGTCCGTCTGATGTTGTGACTGTGCTATCCATAGCTTTTTCCATCATTGTTTTTTATCAATGTAAGCTATGGTGTCGTATTTTTCAAGAGTTTTTAGATGGAAAAGTAAAGTTTAATGTAAGGTTTTGGTTGGTGGTTGTGTTTAGAGGCTTTAAAAGCGAAGTAGACACTAGCTATATACTTTACTCATGCCGCTTTAGTGTGGATTTTACTTTCTCTTTAATGTTCTAGTAAGTGCAACAATCAATTCCATCTCATCATTGTTTAACTTTTCTTCCATTGCCATTGTGTAAAGTTCTTTGAGAGACTTTTTGACTATTGTTAGCGCTTCTTGACGTTCACGAATGATTCTTTCTTCAATGTTTGCACTATTCCAGTCTTCATTTTCGTCAAACCAGCGATCATCAATTGCTGCTTCTTTAGACTTTAGCCAGCCTAATGGAGCACCAGTTACCTCGCTAATCTTTTGTAGGTTTTGTTTTCTGGGATTTATTCTCTTACTGGGGTCTTTTGCTTCCCACTGATTGACAGTTGCCCTTGATACGCCACATTTTTCTGCAAGCTCTTCTTGTGTTAATTCAGCGCTAAGCCTTGCTGCTTTGATTTTTTCCCATAATTCACTCATACAGAAAACACCTGATATGTAGTTGACATATTTCGGGTTTGTAGACTAGTATCGAGGCTAGCCTTACATTGTAACTTTACATAGAACAAAAAGACCGGCACACCCTGGGGTGTCCGGCCATATAAAAACCAGTACAAAGGTTAGGTATAAAACTCAGTCACCCATTGCCGTGGGGGTGAGTTTGCGAGTGGTTAATGCTCTAAACCGGACATCTCCCTAACGCTTTGTATGCAAGGCAATATACCCAATCTGGGGTGTATTGTCATTAGGCTTGATAGTGCTGTATATCTGGACAGTGGCTCGTCAAGGAGGCTTTATAGGGACATAAATTCATTTCAATTAAATAAGCATTCATTAATTCAATAAATATTAGCGACGTCTTTTGTTCATAAAAAAGGCGAGAGAATTTTTATTGTCTTCATTTTTTTGTGGATGACGAATTAGAAAAAGCGCTGAACAACTTGGCAGGATTTTTTTTACCCTGAATTTATTAACGGGTGTTTTTTCTTACAAATTTCAGGCAGAAAAAAAACTGCTTACCCGACCAGAGATAAGCAGTTTTTGAACATTGATAAAGAGACTCAGTAATTATGGATAAAACTGACGAAAAAAACAACGGGTTTCCCTATTTTTTTTAGGAGGGTGGTATGAGTATTCAAGCCATGACCTGGGCTTTTTCCCTGCAGCAGTTAGACCCCCATAAAAAAATAGTACTTTTATCTCTGGCAGATAATGCCAATGATGAAGGTTATTGTTGGCCATCGATGGACACCATTGCTAAAAAATCCTCGATGTCTAAATCCACTGCACGACGACATATTAAATCACTCGAAACCCTTGGATTACTCACTAAAAAAATTCGAGTAAAAACCAATGGCGCAAACGGCACAAATTATTTTTTATTACATGTGGGCGCCAAACCCAAAGAACCTGAATCGGGTAAAGAACCACTCACGCCAAAGACCGAGCAAAATGAGGGGTGTCAAATTGAACCCCCTACAACCATAGGGGTACCACCTAGTGACACCCCTATAACAGAAGGGGTGTCAAAGCTCTGCAAGGGGGAGGGTGTCAGAGCTGTGACACCCAAACCACCAATAGAATCCCCAATAACTACTACTACGACTTCCGCGCGCGAGGAAAATGATCCGGCGCTAGAAATTTTTAACCGTGGTGAACCACCCCCGAAAAAAAATCCAGTGGCTAAATCCATGACTGACGATTGGGAACCTGATTGGCCATTGCTGGAAGCAAAACTCCTGCGCGCAGGTATACCCAAGCAATTTGCCAGTGAACAACGTGATGAATTTGTTTTGTACTGGGTGGGTGAGGGTAAACAACACCCATCGTGGGATGCCAAATTTTTTAATCACCTACGACACCAATATCGCCGATGCCAGGCGCAACAAGCCAGAGAAAACCAGCTTCAACACGCACTCAACGAGAAAAACAACACTCGGGTAAACATGATCAACCATGAAAAACACACCATGGAGGTGAGTTATGCACAGCGGACGGCAACTACTTCAGAAAACGATTCATTCCGTCAACGACTCGAAGACACAGGCTGGTGAGCAGCAGACGATAGGTGAAGACCCTGGTCAGCAACACGCGCAAACGGTGTCTGCATTACCCGCAAAAGCCCAGCGAGTGTTGATCAACAAGTTGTTTGGCATGTTCGAAACCGTGTGGCCCCTGCAGTTCAAAAAGGCCTGGCCGCTGGATGTCCCCACGTTGGCCAATAACGGGGTCAACCTGGATTACAAGCTCCGGAGCGCCAAACTGCAGTGGTTGAACAACGAGCGTTTTCAACTACTCACACCTACGCAGGTGGAGCAGGGTATACAACGCGCGGAGTCTGAATCTCGATTTATACCCACGTTGGCGGACTTCCTCCGTTACTGCACGACCGTTGATCACGAACAGCATGGTTTACCTTCGGTTGAGCAAGCCTGGCAGGAAGTAACCCGGCATAGCCACGAACAAATGACACACAACTGGAGTCATGAGGCCGTCTATGCAGCGGCTAAAGCCACAGATTTTTTTAGTATACGTTGCGCCCAGGGTGATGAAGTAAAAATGCTGAGAAAGACGTTCGAGAGCTTATATCGGCAGTTGTGTAACCGCATTGCACACGGAGAGCAAATTCCCGACGTCAGACCCGCGTTAGAAGACGCTAGGCGTCAATCACTGATGGATATCAACGAGCGATACCACGAAGCCAAATTACAAGCCGAAATCAAAGCTCAAGGTTTACAACAATTGACGTCTGCCCAATCGGCATTGGCCGCAATGAGATCACGCTTAGCCAACGGAGACAGCCAAGCATGAGACAAAACAAATACCTCAATCATTTAACGCCTGCGTACATTGCTAAACGACAGGATCTCGAAGGACAAGAACAAAAAGCATTATTTATCTGGATGTATGCACGTTACAGAGCGCTTTATGACTGTGCTTTCCATGTACCGAATGGTGGTCACCGTCATGTTGTTGTGGCTAAGAAACTTAAAAGTGAAGGTGTTAAAGCGGGGGTGCCGGATATTTTGATTTTACAGCCGCGTGGTGGGTATCACGGACTTGCCATCGAGTTTAAAGCAACGCCACCGAAAAGTGCGCCAGTGAGTGACTCACAGCTTGAATGGATTAATAGGTTAGCAGAGAACGGCTATATGGCAGTTGTCTGCAAGGGCTTTGCTGCGGCAAAAGAGACCATTATTCAATACGCCAATTTACCCATTGATTCGCAATTATGTCAGAACTCGACCCAGTAGAAGCACATAAACGAGATTGTTTAGCCCGCTGGATGTTAAGTAAAAAAACAGACGAAAGTATTCGTCGTTGGTTAAAAAAATTACCGGAGCAGTATCAAGTCGATATGCGACAACGGCTAAACACGGAGAGGGAAAAGCGCAAACGGAGACGCTACGGTGATCGGCACAATACTCGCACAAATGGACCCGGTAAAAGCATACACCAGCAAAGAACTGGCAGACATTATAGGTACAACCCCCAGGGTTATAACCCGCGTGCTTAATCGAGCGTGTAAGCATGGCCTTGTGGATAAAATTCAGACCGAGAATAAAAACGACAGAGTATTTAAATCACGGCAGTTGATGCTTGAGCTTTAGGCAGAAAAAGTCATTGCTTCGTAAGCTCTTTCTGGGCTACCGAGCACTACAACGAAGCAATGAAAGGTACGCAGTATTTAAGACCATTAGTTAGATGCTCTGTAGACGAGAAAGTTTCTCACCCAGTTATTCATCACAGGATGTACACATGGATAAATATTCATATGCAACACTTTGCCAGGTTGCCAAACGGTGGCTATTAAAAACAGTTGGTTGCTCCGTTGCTTTTGCCGAGCTGAAAGCCAACTCGTTGACGTTGGAAGAGCCTGACGCGATAGGTTGGATACGGGGTGGTAGAGATTCTTTTCTCATCGAGGTTAAAGTCAGTCGTGCCGACTTTCATGCAGATCGTAAGAAGTTTTTTCGACAACACCCCAAATTTGGCGTGGGTAAATATCGGTATTTCATGACGCCACCCCGGTTGTTAACGGTTGAGGATTTACCACCAGGTTGGGGACTGTTGGAAGTTCAGGGAAAAAAACGAGTGAAATTAGTTCACGGCCAGCATCCTAAAAAACAGCAACAGACTGAATTTATATTCCAACCAAATACCCAGGCAGAACTCGCCATGCAGACTTCTATATTACGACGTACTAGCCTGCGAATTGGTGATCTTCAAACATTTAATGCCGTCATCGTGCATAACTATGAACAACGTGTACTGAGGCTGAAGAAAGAAATACGCGCGTTAGAAGCCAAGAAGAAAGCGTACTTAATTTAATTAACTAGCAATGCTCTACAGGCGATAAGTCAATAAGTGTCGGGTAAGACAAGCTAGAGGACATCAAGAGGACATGTATGTCCTGAGACCATTTAGGGAGTAATGTATGGCCAACGCAAGTGTCATGGCGTTATTAGGACAGCGAACCGTTCAACACGATGCGATACCAGGCGGAATTCCAAGACTTACAGCGGAGGACGTGGCTGGCGCATTAGGGATGGCCGATATATCACGAGAAGCGTACTTATTTGGGTTACTGAAGTACGTGGGAGACAAGACGGTTATTCACGAGTTGGATAAACTCACACAGCGTGCTGTCATTCTTTTTGGACTTAAAAATAAATGGCGAGCGCCTTTCGCGGACGACGACAAGCGCAGTATGTTTTTTTTCTTACAGCTGGGGCGGTTAGTGATCAATGAATTAGTGGGGGAGAATATTTGTCCTACATGCAACGGGACGGGGGTGTACATTGCTAAAGCTCGAAAGTGCTCATGTTCAAATGGTCGAAGACCACCCAAAAAAGCAAGTTTGGCGAAGTTCTGCGGAATGAAGCCCGAAGCATGGAAGAAAACATGGCATGATCGATATACAGCGTGTGTAGCAGAGCTTTACCTGTGGGAAACAGAAATTACCTCAGCCATTTCTACTAAAATAAATTTTTTTCAACAAACAAGTTGATTTGGTACCGTTTCAGGGGTATATTTTTTCCAGAGTCCATTATTCCGTCTAAAAAATTTTATTCCTGAAAATATTCCCATGTTGTTTAATATTTAAACCCCAAAAAGTCCTATGAAGAGGGTTTTTGGAGCTGACTATGGCTCATACCATGAACCAATGGATGTATGTTTAGTATTTCTAAGCTTTCTATCTTTAATATAATTGAAAAGTTGTATAACTTTCTTAATGAATATGATTTATACCCCTTAAAGGTACAACAATAATAATACGGATCACCTTAAATCTAGGGGGATATTATGGAAGAATATCTTCAGTTAAGAAGAAAAGATGACATTTCATTTAAACAACGTGACAGTCGTTCGGAGTGGGAAAGGGACTTTGCTAGGTTAGTACATTCTTCAGCTTTTCGAAGGTTACAATCAAAAACGCAAGTTTTAGGATTAGGAGAAAGTGACTTTTATAGAACTAGGCTTACGCACTCGTTAGAGGTAGCTCAAATCGGGACAGGGATTTTGAGTTACTTACGTCATGAGTATAAAAATGATAGAAGTATAATTGAAGCGTTACCTGATGGTAAGTTGCTAGAAGCAGTTTGTCTTGCGCATGACATTGGGCACCCTCCATTTGGGCATGGTGGTGAGATTTCTCTAACTCGATTCCGGAGTTTTTAATGCTTGACTAGCTGGGTAAGATGGTTCTGAGAAGACTGGACTACAGCCAGGGCTCCTTTTCTTCGCCTTGCAAAGAACGATCAACACCCCGACTGCAGACCAGTTGTGTAGTAATATACCGCTTCTGTCTATCAATAGCGACTACTAGACGACGGTTTGTGATTATTAACCCTACACCACATGTAAAGAAGTTTGTTCAAGATATCAGCGGTGTTTTAGCCGCTTCTCAGCAATCTGCTGCATTCACTCATGCACAATGCCTGTGGT
>NZ_AUAF01000181.1 GCF_000428585.1 Zooshikella ganghwensis DSM 15267
CCAATGTTCGCGAAAATACCGCCAGATATGTGTATCTTCATCTAGCCCAAAAAACTCGCCGATGAGCTCCATTGCAATCACTTCAGGATCAGAAAGGGAAGGCATAGTCCCTCGTTCACGTAATCGCTGGCCTTTAAGTAAATCATTAAAGGTATCATCAACCCAGCAATAAACTGCTATGATAAACTCTTCTACTGACATCCCCTGTCCCTTTGAATTTGTTTCGGCAAAACAAAGGTTGGGGTCAGGGGTTGTCATTTCAAACTAATAAAAGTCGAGCATCGTGTTAACTTTAGTAAATTGTATCTAAGTAAGTTATATCTAAAAAATTATTTACAGTATTTGTTAAATAAGTCTTCACTTCGATATATATTCAAAACGAAGAGTATAAGACCATTCTTTAAGTCTCCTTTTGATAAAACCTGTATATTGCCACTAGTCCTATGCGGGAGATGGTGGGAAATAAGTTCACTGGTTAGCTTCTTCTAGAAGCTGGTCTATCGTGCTCGCCAGCTCCTTTTTGTCAACAGGCTTGACCAAATACCCTTTGGCTCCTTGCTTCTTACCCCAGATGATATCTGTTTCCTGATCTTTTGTTGATAGGATCACTACTGGAATATGTTTGGTGCGTTCATCTTTAGTGATTTTTCTTGTGGCTTGAAATCCATTCATGTTAGGCATAACTATGTCCATCAGAATCAGGTCTGGCAAAATTTCAATTGCTTTTTCAACACCCTCTTCACCGCTTTGGGCAGAATATACAGTGTGTCCAAACCCTTCAAGAATTGCTTTATGCGCTTCTATCATTGTTATTGAGTCATCTACGATTAAAATTCTTGCCATGGAGTAAAACCCTTGGGAGCTTGTTTAAGTAATAACAAGCATGTTGCCTATTTATGTACATTTTAGTTATTGATTAGCCAGATTGCTAAGTGCAAGCAATAAAATAGATAAATCGCTAGTGATGTACTTAGATGCTGATAGCTTGCCACCAAATTGGCAGTCTTACGAGATGGAGCCAGAAACCCAAGCTATAGGAGACAAGGGAGTACCCAAAATCACCTCAGATATGGTTGCTGGCGCATGTGCTGGACTAGACCGTATTCCGTATCTATTGGTTAGAATTAAGTATTCAGGCGATGCTAGCGTAATCAATGAGTTGGCAGAGCTGATCTGTAGAAGGAATGATTACCAAAGTACGCAAACCAGACACCTAATGAGGGCTGCGGTTTATGAGGTAGTGTCAGATAATATCTGTAAGTTTTGTAATGGAACAGGCGTTACTCGACGTACTAAGTGCAAGAGCTGTGACGGCTCAGGGCACAAGCCACCGACCGTTAAAGAGATTTCTACCCTGACGGGTATCCCACAAACCACGTATTTCCGTAAGTGGAAGGAGGTGTATCAGAACACTGTGGCAGCGCTTCATAAAGAAGTTAAAATTGGGGTTAGACATGTTTCAAGCAAGCTTTTTCATTAATTATTGTTAATTTTTCATCATTAAACTTTGTTAATAAATAATAAAAAATATTGTGGTTGAAAATAGTTAATTTAGTATTTACGGATCAAGTTGATATCTAATTAGTTAGGAGTAACTATGAATTATACTAAATTACTAGCTGGCCTGATGGTTGGCCTGTCACTATCTATCAGCGTATTCGCTGAAGAATCAACCCCTCAGCCAATCACTTTATATGGTGGATTTACGTTAGAAAGGAATGGAAGTTTTACCAGTACTGCTAACTTGAGCTGTACTAGTGGCCTTGAAGTGAATGTAGTGGAAAAAGCTTCCAGCTCAAGTTTGGTATACCTATCTATTAACCCACGTAAAGATTGCGGACTTATACCTTTTAAACAAGAATTTACAGTTAACTTGAAAGAATTGCTTGTTTATGACGGCAAATCAACTAACGGATTGGATAAGAAGTTTATTGTTACAAACCCAATTATCCTGGATATAAACCATACTGAAGAGCCAGTAAAAACTGAAAATAAGTTGCTGAAGAACGGAACAACGAGAGAAGGTCACGAATACATAGTAAAACAGCTAGGAATCAAAAAAGTATCTGAAATTAATCCAGATAGCTTCGAATTTGAAGATGCTGTGGTAGATGAAATACAGCTTGTTAAACGTGAAGTAAAGGGTAAAAGGTATCGATTTAAGAACGCTTGTGAAATTAGATATAAAAGACCTGGTCACTCTACTAAATATGAAACATGCTTTGTAAATTTGGATAGTTAATTATTGACTCAATGGAGTGGATATGGAATAATATTTTC
Source organism: Zooshikella ganghwensis DSM 15267 (assembly GCF_000428585.1). Taxonomy (GTDB): domain Bacteria; phylum Pseudomonadota; class Gammaproteobacteria; order Pseudomonadales; family Zooshikellaceae; genus Zooshikella; species Zooshikella ganghwensis. The sequence continues at coordinate 2,281 of NZ_AUAF01000181.1, forward strand.
CATACTGAGAGAACTATATTTTAAGGTTAAGCCTCGCTAATACAGCGGGGCTTTTTTTGCCTAAAAATAAAATCAATGGCATACCTATAGTAAAAATTGTATTAACTGCTTTATTAAGACTAAGCGTCATGACAAGATAAAATTTGCGACAAAATGGTGATTTATACGACAATCTGTATATATATAAAAAAATAAATACTGGATTTGTAGTATTGAAAGGTGCTTAGTTTGATGATTTAATGATCCTGCTACACTTCAATTATGAAAATAAATATTAAGAATTAAAAATATAGCAGCTCTTAAGTGTAAGGAATCACACATGAAGTTAAGTTATAATTGGTTAGTGGCCCTAAGTGTTGGTGCTCTCTTAGGAGCAAATGCTTATGCACAAGAACTAAACCCATCGTCATTAAGCGTAGAAAATAATAGCATAACTAGGTGGGCTGGTGTTTATAAAACCACCACAGAGTGGTGGGAAGGTACTTATAGCCCTCTAAAAGTTTTCTATAATGGACAAATTGAGTTAGCAGGAACTTTAATTACTCCTGAATATGATGCTAGCACTAACACAGTTTCATTTAATTGGATAAAAGTTAAAGACCACAAAGTACGTGCAAAGTTTAGCTTTTCCGAAGATAGCAGTGGATTACCATTACTTAGTGGAACTATTAACCCTAGAGCACAAGATGGGCCTGTTGGGTTTGAAGGAAAGCGTATTGCTTTAGTACCAGAAATAACAGCTTTCGTTGGAACTTATGAGACAGATGCAACGTGGTGGGGTGGCTACTTTAGTCCCTTAAAAGTTAATTATGATGGCACAATCTCCATCGCTGGTCGACTAATTACACCTAGCTATGATGCCTCTAGCAAAACCGTTTCATTTGAAAAAACACAAATTAAAGACACTATAGCTAAAGGAAAAATGACTTTTTCTACAAGTGGCTTTACTGGAACAATCAACCCAAGAGCACAAGATGGACCTGTAGAATTTACAGGACAGAAAGTCAATAATTAAATAACAAATATTATTGATAGCGTGGAATGGATATGGAATAATACTTTCCATACTGAGAGAACTATATTTTAAGGTTAAGCCCCGCTAACACAGCGGGGCTTTTTTATAGCAAAAGCGAATGGCAGGGCATTTCGCTGAACTTATTTATGTAACTAAAGAAAATGAGTTTTATCTTCCCTCCCTCGGTAAGCATGTGTCAGATTAATTTTAAGTCTTATACACATGCCTTCCGAGCGAATGAGCATATTCTAAAGGGTGAATATAATATACAGTATTACTAATACTCTGGTGCGATAGTGTAAACAACTTCTGGAGCTGGTTTTGCACGGCTGGAGGCAGAAATAAATAACTAATTGTTACCAAACTCTTGTACTAGAGACTTACTTTCTCGTGGATTAAGCTTAATAGTTGCAACTAGACGAGAAGGTCCCCAATCTGGTAAGTCATACTTCCATTGTTTTACTTCAACTGAGTTAACTGAATCAGTATTTCTCAAGGAAACACTTGTAGGATAAGTTCTGGCAATTAATAGTGCACCAGTATGATAACCTGCTTTAACCTTACCATGATGGTAATATGCATCTTGTTGCTGTTCAAAGTTTGACTTATCAATTGTTGTTTCAACATTTGCTTCAATAACTTCAGACATTGTCGTATTCCTTTAATGATTCAAGAGTTTAACTATGTGGATAGCAGCTGCTAATCACTAGTTAAATTTAGAATCTTTTTCGCTATTACCAATTACACTTCATTACACCTATTTTTTAGTTATATACACTAGTCAGAAATGCGCTCAGTGTGGGCATGTCGAAAAGGCAAATAGAGCATCACAAGCACGTTTTGAGTGCCAGTCTTGCGGATATACCGCGAACGCTGACATTAATGCAGCCATGAATATTTTAGCAGCAGGGCATGCCGTGATAGCGGGTGGAGCAGAGCCATTAGGCACTGCGGTGAAACCTGAACCGCTCGTAGCCTAGCTATGGGAATCACCGTCCTTCAGGTCGGTGAGGATGTCAAGTGGGGGATATGCTGACGTCGAGGAGTTGAAGTACCTAACGGAAGGCTTTGAAGATGCGCCGCTGCTCCAATAGGTACTTAAGCTTTATTAGCTCACAACTTGAACGTTGATAGCACAAGGTCCTTTCTGGCTTTGGCCTACTTCAAACTCTACTGTGTCACCATCGCGTGGCGCATGGCCTTGAATATCATTTTTATGGAAAAACAAGTCTTTACTGCCATCGTTAGGAGCGATGAAACCAAAACCTTTAGTTGTGTTAAAAAACTTAACTGTACCTGTGCTCATTCTATTCTCGCGTTTATTGATTTCAGCATGTTTTATAGAGGTTAAAGAGCAATAAAGCAAACGATTTCTACTATTACTGCTGGTTAGAGACAAGTATCAGACAGAAGGGAATGAGGGTGACCCCGTACGGTTGGCAGAAAAGCGAACCACCACGGCACATAACCGGAAAATCATTTCAGGCTCTACGCCGACCATTGCCGACGCCTGTCGTATTGAAAAAAGTTTTAATCGCTCGGACCAGCGTTATAACCATGTGCCTTGTCCGCACTGTGGTCATTTTCATGTGTTGGAATGGACGAATTTACACTGGGAAAAAGGCCAACCCTACACCGCGCACTTTGTCTGTCACAGCCTGTGATAACGCCATTGAGGAAAAACACAAAGGGCCAATGGTCGCTAAAGGTCAATGGCGTTCCCTGAAATTATTTGGCTGCTGTGAAGAAGAACAGAAGCCCAAACGCTGGGACATAAAAGGTCGTCTTCGATGCCGCCATTACCAACAACCCCATGTGATTCACCATGCAGGTTTTCATATTTGGGCGGCGTATTCACCGATGTCCAATGCCACCTGGCCCAAAACTGTGGAAGAGTGGGAGGAGGTGAAAGGCGATCCTGAAGAAGAAAAAACCTTTATCAATACAGTGCGTGGTGAGACCTATCGAGAGGACACCATTGAAGTTGAATGGAAAGATCTCTATGAACAACGTGAGCCGTATGGTGATGAATATGATGGCAAGGTACCTGAAGGAGTACGGTTTTATCAACTCTCAAACTATTTTATACACAGTTACTCTGCTTATATGACTGATAAGTCGTCAATTGATATTGTATGTTTTAAAACTCTATAATTTAGAAAAATACATGTGTGCACTGTCTAAATGGAGTGAACTAAAAAATGATTAAAACACGTGCAGCTGTAGCCTGGGAAGCAGGAAAGCCATTGTCGATAGAAACAGTGGATCTTATGCTCCCAAAAGAAGGTGAGGTTCTAGTAAGAATAGTAGCGACGGGAGTTTGTCATACAGATGATTATACATTGTCAGGAAAAGACCCCGAAGGTGTTTTTCCTGCTATTTTAGGGCATGAAGGGGCTGGAGTTGTAGAGCAAGTTGGCCAGGGTGTGACAAGTGTAAAACCCGGAGATCATGTAATACCACTGTATACGCCTGAATGTGGTGTGTGTAAATTTTGTACCTCTGGTAAAACGAATCTATGCCAGGCGATTCGTAGTACACAGGGACAAGGGTTAATGCCTGATGGAACAACCCGCTTCTATAAGGATGGTAAGCCTATTTTTCACTATATGGGGACTTCAACTTTTTCAGAATATACTGTTTTGCCAGAAATAGCCCTTGCAAAAATCAGTAAGGAGGCACCATTAGAAAAAGTTTGTCTCTTAGGTTGTGGCATTACAACAGGTATGGGAGCAGTAATAAATACAGCTAAAGTTAAAGAAGGGGATACAGTTGCTGTATTTGGATTAGGTGGTGTGGGCTTATCCGCTATTATTGGCGCACGTATGGCAAAGGCTGGTCGTATAATTGCTATAGATATTAATGAAGATAAATTCTCGATTGCAACGCAGCTTGGTGCTACAGATGTCATTAATCCAAAATCCCACGATAAATCCATTCAGGAAGTCATCATTGAAATGACTGACGGTGGCGTCGATTTTTCCTTCGAGTGTATCGGCAATGTTAATGTAATGCGTTCTGCGTTGGAATGTTGCCATAAAGGTTGGGGTGAATCGGTAATAATTGGAGTAGCAGAAGCTGGAGCTGAAATTAATACACGGCCTTTTCAGTTGGTTACAGGGCGGGTATGGCGTGGATCGGCTTTTGGTGGCGTAAAAGGAAGGTCTCAGTTACCAGATTATGTAGAAAAGTATTTAAAAGGCGAGTTTGAGTTAGATACATTTATTACTCATACAATGCCATTAGAAGAAATAAATACTGCTTTTGATTTGATGCATGAAGGTAAGTCGATTCGAACAGTTATTCACTTTTAGTTTGTCAATTATTAAAAACCAGCCATCAGGAGTTTGGTTATGGTATTAGAAAAGCTGGCGGATAATTACTGTTTTAAGGGACATCAACAGCGTTATAGTCATTACTCATCAACGTTAAACTGTCAGATGACATTCTCAATTTACTTGCCCCCTCAGGCATTAATGGGGCAGCCAGTACCTGTAGTATATTGGTTATCGGGATTGACATGTACTGACGAAAACTTTAACCAAAAAGCAGGTGCTCAACGTGTAGCGGCTGAGTTAGGTATTGCGTTGATAATGCCTGATACAAGTCCTCGCGGAGATAATGTTCCAGATGATCCTGATGGGCATTATGACTTCGGGCTTGGGGCTGGTTTTTATGTCAATGCTACTGAGTCCCCGTGGAATAAGCATTACTTAATGTATGATTACATTGTGAATGAGTTGCCTTCCTTGGTTATGAAAGAATTTCCACTCAGTGATCGTTGGAGTATTAGTGGTCATTCTATGGGCGGGCATGGTGCATTGATGATAGCATTAAGAAATCCTGACAGGTTTAAATCGGTCTCAGCGTTTGCACCCATTGTAAATCCAGTAGATTCTCTCTGGGGGAAAAAAGCATTTCGACATTATCTTGGTGAAAGCACAGCCTTGTGGGAAGCTTATGATACTTGCTGTATTTTAAAGCAAGAGAATCTGACTAAAGTTCCGATTTTGTTGGACCAAGGCAGTGAAGATGAGTTTTTAGTGAATCAACTGAAAACAGATCGACTAAAAGATATTTGTGATGCTATTGATTATCCTTTGGAGTATAGGCTGCAGTCAGGGTATGATCATAGCTATTATTTCATAGCCTCATTTATTGAAGATCACTTAAGATTTCATAAACAGTATTTATAATTTTTAGTTTGAGTTTCTATACCCATAGCGTTTGAGAATTAGGTTTAATCTTTTGATTTAACAAGGGAAATTGTATATCCTTTGCGACCATGAAAGGATTTTGGCTCACAGAAGAAGAATTAAAGGCGTTGCGCATAGCTCACAGGGCTGAGCGCAATCGTCATGCAGCGTATAAAATCAATGCAGTGATTTTGCTTGGTAGCGGATGGAAGCTAAACCAAGTTAAA
>NZ_AUAF01000182.1 GCF_000428585.1 Zooshikella ganghwensis DSM 15267
TCATGCTATGTTATTTTGGTGGCCTTACTATCGCAATGCTTAAAGGAAAGAGTCTCTTTGGTGTAGTGGCTTTAGCGGCTTCTGGTTTTTTAATCTACATGTATTACATGCTTGTCTATGTAATAGCATTTGATGAAGTAAAAAAAGCACTTAACCCCTTTAATGGAAATTATATTCCTAAGGCAGTCGCTGAGAGTGCAGATACTAAAGAGGTGGAATATAAACTTGAGATTAACGGCTACCGAGCCTATTTGACAATCAAAGGTAAGCACGCAGTATCAGAGCTGAGTTTTAACGTGTGTCTGGAAGGAGATAATATAACCTTGAGTCAAGGCCGACCCGATACAACGGACTATTGTCAAATTACTAAAGCAGAATCTGAGTTAGAATTTATTTTGAAAGGTAAACGTAACGATGAACTGGAATGTCATTCTTGTGAGCAAGGGCCATATCCTTCAATTTGGCAAGTAACCTACCAGTAGATATACCACAAAAAAGATTTGCGAAGCATTTGTTATTTATCTCAATATTAAGTGAATATGCAAAAATTGATAATGATACCTGCATATATATTTGCAGCAATTAGCCTGGTTTTAACCTATTTTTGGTTATCAAACGTTATGTCAGGAAAGTCTGATCTCGCTTATGTTAAAAATTTTAAAGCAGATTATGAAAGCAAAAATGTAACTGTACATTACGCAGTTATTGAGTTTGATCTACCTGACGGCAAAGAGATTCAAACCATAACGAATCATACAGTTGACCCGAAAAATTACGATATAGGGTACCCCGTCAGAATTCGCTACAATCCAGATGACCCTAGTGATGTTCAAATAGATAGCTTTTATGGAAAAGGCGACTTAGTCATAATACTATGGATATTCGCGCTGGTTTGGTATGGTCTTGGCTTTGTAGTACGTAAAGTATTTTCATTTGCTGAAGATGAAAAATTTAAATCATAAATGATTTTTGTTTCACATGTAACTTAAGCCACTATTTACTTTATAGCAGCGTTGTATAGGAAGCTACCATAATGGAAAACCATGAATACGCAAAAGAAAACACCTAGTATGAACCATTGTCGGTCAATATCATAAGCAAGGAAAAATGTCGAGGGATCATCTTTGAAATAGTATAAGGTAACTGGCTCACCAATAGAATATTTTGTGTTACTACTTGATTTTGACAGTATTGTGTAAACACGATCTTCAACTGAATACTTCACCTTTGGAAAGTAAGAGTGGGCAGGTGATTTCTTGATTTGATAATCAATAACAGCAGCTTGCACTGTATAATATTCAGTAGTGATTTTATAAAGTGTAAATACACAGCTGAACGAAACCATAAATGAAAAGAAAGCAATCGAAGAAAAAAATAATCGCATAGATAAATGTTTAAAAAGTGTCAATTTAGTGATTTGTGTAATATACCCAAAACGAAGGTTTTTTTGGGGCGGCCGTCAAGTGATGAAGACCCTGGGCAAGTTTACTGCTGTGAAACTTGCGGTAGCCACTTTAACTGATATAACAGCGCTGCTGGGCGGTTATATTAATAAGTGACTGGGGTGAAGAGCGCTGACAACAAACCCTAAAAATGATTCGTGAAAGGTATACTACAGCGTAAAAATTACGAGAGGAAGTATGGGTTGGCTTATTACTATAGTTTTATGTATAGCACCACAATTTATTTTCGATCTTGATCATAATGGACATGTTTTTATGTACATTGGAGGCAGCTATTTATTGGCAGTATTTGCATTCTATCTCTTGACTTTCATTTATGCATGTATTCGAGGGGGGGAGGAGAGTAATTCACAGAATACACCAAAAATGAATAAACAAATTAAGGTTAAATCTAAAAAACATAGAAAAGGAAGTAGGAAGTCAAGTTATCAGTATTCTACAGATTATACTGACTATAGTAGCTCAAGTGGAAGTGATACTTGTTCTAGCAGTTCAAGTGATTCTTCGGGCAGTTGTGACTAGAGCTAGAGCGATTAAGAGTTCATGTATCACACTATGGGTGAGTAGATATTTTTAGAGCGTGGGTAGGCTATGTTCAAATTATAATCTTTTCGTTTTACTGTTAATGAAAACTTAGAGGCAGGGGTAATTTCTAGTGTCACATAATGCATATAGTTTAAATTTCTGGCTTTAAGGTGGTCTAGCCATTAGAGGATTACAGTTTGATTATTGTTATTTGAAAACTTATGAGTATACCAGTCACTAAAAGTATGCATGTTTGCACAAATTTTGGTTAAAGTTACACTAACAGGAAAATCGTTAAAGAAAAAATAAGGATTTAATTCAATATAAGATGTATGTTTGTTGCCTAAGTTCATAGTGTACATTTTTAATCTTGCACGTGAATTTAAGCGTTTCGAAATTTGACTTATGGCTTGAAGTGAAAGCTTCCAACCATACTCTCCTCCATCAGAGTATGTCTTCTTTTCTGATAATGTTGGAGGGTTTGGCATATAAGGTAAGCTAGCAATAACTAAATCATATTCTGGAACCAGTGGAAGCATTAACTCAATATCAGCAGCCATAACCTTAGCATATTGTTGAACATTATTTAATAATATATTAAATTTCGCATATTCAACCGCTTTAGGATTAATGTCAACCCCTGTTACAGTACAACCTTTCTCCGCTGCAAGTGTTGTATAAAGCCCGCATCCTGTCCCAATTTCTAAAACCCTTTGATTTTTAAATAATTCATTTGTATAAAATGGTGCACAAATATTGACTTCTTCATCATAAGGTGAAAATACTTGATCTAATGAGTTAGTTTTGTAGTCAGTGATAAAGAAGTAGCTTTGGTATGAATAAATACGATATGATGATTTTACTTGTCGATTAATTATTTCAAGTAAATTAAATTTTAATTGATACTTCATCAGCCTTTCATTTAGAGTACAGGTTTGATTATTTCGATAAAGTAAAGAAAATTCTTCAGGGTATAGGTCATGGAAGGATCTTAACTCATCATGAAGCTGCTTATAATCGTTCATTGTAATTCACTCCTTGCATAGACCCAACATATAACTAGTTAAAAACTAACAATAATCAGAATGTTTACCTGTAGATTAGTTGATGTTGATTGAGCCTTCTAGTAAGAATCCAAAGCTAATGACATATCTTTCGGGAATCAACGTTATTCATAGCGCTTACCCTATCAGACATCGAGATCGGGGATCTTTATAGCCCAGCAAGTGTTTGTGTCAATAAGTGAAATATTTCACCTGAACATGTATGGAAAGCGCAAATATAATCACTATAACAAGGTAATTTACGTCGCGCGGTTAGCTAATGAAAATGGCTGGATAAACTTTAACCAGCACTCATCAGGCTTGAAGATATAGGCGATTAAAATTTACTCAGTGTGAAGGGTTAGATAAGTAATATTAACAGTTAAGAGAGGATAAGTTGGTTGATCATTTAGAAGAAAAGAAAAGCTATGGGCAACATTGGCACTTGGATAAGAATATAAGTATTACTCATATCATTAGTACTTTTGCAGTTGTTATATCACTTTTTACATGGGGTGGTTCAATTGATAAACGGATTGATCAAAATAGTCAGTCCATTGGGCATCTTGCAGAAATGCAACAAAGGCAAGATCAGAGAATTACTGATATAAAAGGTGAAATAAGAGCTGATTTACAGCTTATCAGTAACAAACTTGATCGATTAATTGAATCTAAGATAAGTAACTAGAGTAGGTGCTTTATGGAGTTGGCTAAAATTACAAAAAAAATTATTGAGTGTTTAGAAGATGAAGTTGATGTAGTTGAAAATATCGGATCACAAACTGGTTTGTTAGATATTAGAAATCCACAAATAATCGCTGAAAATTTTCCTGCAATTCGTATTACGCCGAAACAGCTTAGTCCAAAACAGTTGGATTATTTTAATACACAAGAATATGAAGCGACTTATTTACTTTATTATTTTAACAAAGCTAAAGATGATTGGATGGATGATGTGGCATCACTTAACCTTTTGGACAAAGTGTTAAGGCTAGTTAAATCAAACAATTGGGGAATAAGTAGTATCACTCCAGCCATGAATATTACGGCTAATGCATTAACTGTAAGGCAAATAAATGGACATCTGATTAATGGGTGGCAAGAAAAGTGTTGAAACCATGGTGCAGCAAATTAATGAGGCGCTTGAAAAGAAAAGAGGTGATAGAAAACCAAAAATAGGAGTTTATGGCTATGGTACAACAAAAAGGTTAGTAATTGCTGAGCAAGAATTTAATGATTTTATCCATAAGGGAGAAATGGATGAAATACTTGATAAATATATTAGTCAAGCAATAGTAATTAATAATAAAATAAATGCTAAAAAACAACAGAATAAATCCGTACCTTGATAGATAGCTGATATAATTATAGGTTTGTTAATTGGGGTGATATTGTATTTTTGGAGGTAGCTCTCGACCTATACTACAACGAAAACCTGTATCAGCAGCAACTGTTGTTTTGGAACGAAACATTCTTTCATATACCGTATGGCTAGGGATAGAATAATTCTTTCCTCTAACTACCTTGTCTAAATTTGCTTCTGAATCTAATAGGGGGCCACTAGGGTTATTCTCTTGAGCGCTTGTAAAATAACTATCACTAAACCAGTCATTGACCCACTCCTCTGCATTCGCTTGCATATTGTATAGACCAATATCATTAGGTATGAATGAGTTTACTTTCATGAGATCTAGGCTTTCTTCTTCATTCATATTTACCCCAGGTTCATAAGTTCCATTTTTTGTTCCATACATGTATTCTTTACCACCTGAGCGAGCTGCATACTCCCATTCAGCCTCAGTTGGTAAACGGTAGTTTTTACCTGTAAGAGAAGCAAGCCAGTTACAAAAGTCTGCAGCTTCGTTCCATGTTAAAACAGTTGCAGGATAATTTGGCTTAGCAAGATAGTCAGGGTATTCCTCATCATATCGTTTTTTACCTGTAGCTTTTAAGTAAAGGTCAAAGTATTGATTTGGAGTTTCATATTTATGGATATAGAAATCATCTAGTGTTACCTTATGTTTTTGCCGTCTAATACGGTATTTAGGATTCTTCTCTTGCCACTCTTTATCTTGATCCCCCATAATAAAAGTACCTCCTTTAACGAAGACCATGCCAGCCTCATACTCTTCTAAGAAAGAATCTACTTCTTTTTTCAACTCTTCTTGCTCTACTTGTGATGAATTACACCCTATAAGTGTAAGTGATATCGCTAAGAATAAAATGTGTATACGCTGCATATTGTTGCTCTGGTATGCGAAGAAAGAAATCGTATAAGTAGTATAAGAGTAGATAAATGAGTAAGCAATTGTTAACAGCTAAAAGAAATGAAGAAAAGCACATGTAGGGTATTGTTATGGGAGGGATCACATGATCAATGTATCACTACTGCTATAATATGAATTAATATATTGTTAAGTGTTCTGCTTTCAAGATGGTTTTCTGATGATAATACTAGAGTATAAATTTCCTGCATCTTACCTTGAGTTAACTATCAATGGTTTACCAGTACTAAATAAACGCTATAGTGGTGTTATGTCTGGTAAACAATCGGTGAATGAATATCTTATTTCAGGTGAGAATAAAATACAGTTAGCTATTCTGCCACTTTCCGGCGCGATGGATGAAAACAGCAAGCTACCAGAAATTGATGTCCTTATTAAGTTGGTTGATAGTAAAAACAAAGAGGATCATTTACTTGAATTATCTCTCAATGGTAGTGAGCTAAATTTTGATTTTGAAGATAAAGCATTTGTATTTGAAGAAACCTTTATTTCTCATGAGAGTGATATATCAGTATTCTTAGATCAGATTGAGCCTATTGAAGACAAAGAATTATTATACAGATTTTGTGAACAGTTACATAATGCATTTGTAAGTAAAGATCAACAACTGCTTATAAAGCTATATATGCTACAAAGTAAATTATATGCAAAAGTATATGGGCAGTCTCCTGAATACTATTTAAAGCAATCCCTAACAGTGCATAGTGACTATACTTTTAAGTATGGCATGTTTTACCCTAAGCTTACACGAGAAGAACTTTATATCATTCCTTATCTTGACGAACGTTTACATTGTATTTCTAGGCAATGGCCTGGAATTAACGTAGATGAGATCCCCAATAATTTACCAGATAAATATATTGACAAAAGTCCATTTATAATGTCTAAAGAAAACGAGCAAGGTTTAAATTATACGGAAGAGGTGTCAGTGGTAAGTTACAATAAAGAGTTGAATCTGTTTTTCTAGTTTTTCTTAATTTAAATAAATCAAAGAAAGCCATTTATTAATGGCTTTCTTTTCTTGATGATATATAAAATCCAATAAATACATAAAAGAAGATAATACTGATACTTAGGCTTAAAATAAATGGCATATAAATAGGCATAAAACTTTTAATCATTGCTTGCCTAGGGTCTAATGGCGAGTATATAACAGTAACTTTATCACCAATAGAGTGCTCTGGACGGTTATTGCAATGAGGACTTTTAAATTTAATATCAACGTTACGATCTGAAGTAAATATAATGATAGGACAAAAGAAATCAGAGCGCCCAATTTCCTCTGATAACTCTGCCTCATGTCTAACTACTGTACCGATTGTCTCTTCTCCATTCAATGCGCGTTTAACAGATGAATTATATAAATAATTGCTTGCATACATAAGTGCTATGGCAATGATTAAGAATATGTACTTTATGTAACTAAACATGATTATTGATCCAGGTTTCAAATACCTTAATAGAGCTGAAATGTATGTAGTTCAACTCTAGATAGATTAATACGATAAGAGTAGTGATTAAAGCAAATAATGTAAAAGTTGAATACTCTACCCACTATTTTCTGTTTTCACACATAAATTAGATATAAAATAGTTCAAGCAAAAATATCCTTTTGCTATAGGGCTCATAATAATGGCCAATAGGTGTAAATGATAGCTGGCGTTTGTTACCGGGGCATAGGGTGAATATTACTGAACATGCTCATTTTGAAGGAGAATGAATACCTGATCACTCAGGTAAAGCATGAAGGGACCAATCCACAAGAATTGGATGAGGGGGCACAAAGCCAAGGTAGGCATTATATCAACTATACCCTTCACGAATCATTTTTAGGGTTCGTTGTCGGCGTTCTTCACCACAGTCACTTATTAATATAAGCTCCTATGGCTTCATCACTTGACGGCCTCCCCTAAAAAAGCTTCGTTTTGGCTAGCATTTGACTGCATACCTGCCGACAAAAACTATCGACCGGCGCAAAAACATAAAAAAGTCTTGATTGAAAGTACCCAGTCTGCCGTAGTGACAGGCCCTGCAGGTGAAGAAATCTACACCGATAAACATGGCCGAATCAAGGTGCAGTTTCACTGGGATCGAGACGGTCAAAAAAATGAAAAGACCACACGCTGGCTTCGTGTTAATACCGGAATAGCTGGAGGGCAATGGGGGCAAGTTGCAATCCCGCGGATTGGTCAAGAAGTGGTTATTGAGTATCTGGATGGTAATCCTGATAATCCGATGGTCACTGGGTGTGTTTATCACGCTAATAATAAAGTGCCGTATGAATTGCCTGCTCATAAAAGTCGCAGCACCTTTAAAACCGAAAGTAGCCC
>NZ_AUAF01000183.1 GCF_000428585.1 Zooshikella ganghwensis DSM 15267
TTGCCTGTTGGCTGTCTAACTGAACGTCTCAAAGTTGAAGCCCTGATAAAAACCGTACAAGAAATCGTAATGGCGGATGAACCACAAAAAGAGCTGATAGCTTTTACAAAGGCTTTAAAAAAAGTATTACCCGAGCGTAACTCGAAAAAACATTTGGCGGGTTTAGATCTTGGTAGGCAAGAGCCGACGCCTTCATTACAGCACCGAATGGCAGCTTGAATAAATATACAGCTTTGTCAACCTAAAAAAACTTCGGAATCGAGTAATAAGCAACGTACTGGCGTATTTCTTCGAGATAGAGAATACCGCACATGTAGTGATGGTCGTGTATGGGTCAATCTTGAAGCAGTTGAACAGTGGGCACAAAAAAGTGAACCTAGGAGGCATGCGTGACACACAGTAAATTACCTATTGGTGTTAGCATCCGTAAAAACATTCGGTCTGAGTCCTTGCAGATCGCTTTTTCATACCGTGGTGTTCAATGCAGGGAAACGCTGAAAATTAAACCCAATAAAGCCAATATCAAGTATGCTGAGGCTCTACGTGCTGAGATTATTAGTAAAATTGAGCGGGGTTTATTTAAATACAGTGAGTATTTCCCTGAATCGCCCAAGTGCAATACATTTGGTGAGGCTCAGCAAAAAAACCTAAGGATTGCTGATTTACTAAAGGAGTATCTGACAGATCTCCCAAGAATAGTAGAACCCTCAACAGCAGTAAGGTATCGCCGCTCCATACACGGACAACTGTTACCCGAGTTTGGCGATATCCTAGTTACTGAGCTCACCCCCAGACGAATTAGGCAGTGGATAAAGTCAAAGCGATGTAAACGTAAGACAATTGCTAACCACTTAATACCATTGGTGAAAGTACTCCGGCTAGCAGTAGTCGACGGTATTATCCTCCATTCACCAATGGATGCTATTTCATTGGATGATATTATCCACAAGCAAGCTAAGGTGAGTGATTTTAAAATTGATCCTTTCACCCCCGATGAAATCAACCAGCTGTTGAGCGTCATGGAAGGACAAGAACGTAATGCATTTCAGTTTGCCTTTTACACTGGGGTTAGAACCAGTGAGTTAATTGGACTTACCTGGGAAAAAGTTAACCTTAGACATCAAAGTGTGTTGATCGACCAAGCCAAAGTCGAAGGCGAAATGAAGGGTACCAAGACAGGAGTCAAAGGGGAGCGAGAAGTCTATTTATTCCCCTCAGCCGTTCAAGCACTTGAGAGCCAAGCTGAGTTTACTCAGGATTGCGAGTTCGTGTTTCATAACCCTAGAACCAATGAATCCTGGACCAATGATCAACAGTTAAGAAGGCGGGCTTGGCTTCCAGCCATGAAGCGTAGCAGCTTACGGTACCGAAACCCTTACCAAACACGCCACACTTATGCCTGCTTACTTATCGCTCGTAATGAAAACCTTTTTTGGATCGCCAGCCAAATGGGTCATCAGGGTATTGAGATGATCAACCGTCACTATGGTAAGTTTATTGAAGAGGCTGGGGATAATGCTAAGTACAAACCTAAGTTTGAGTGGTAGTTATTTTTACTAGATTTTATTTAGTTTTAACAAAAAATTACCCATTGCTATTACAAAATATTACATCTTCAAAATTTTAACATAGTATAATTTACTTGCCGTATAGTTAACAAATAAATTAGTCGACACTAGTGTGACTATAAATAACAAACGACAGATAGTTATCATTCAAAATATCTTAATTAATCATTATGGGGAGAATATGAAGATATCTTGCATACCTAGGTTAGCTACCCTAACCTGCGCCATTATACAAATTAATACTTGCTTTGCCTTAAATATAGGTGATGAAGTTAGAATAATAAATATAGAAAATCAAAACTCTTTAAGACACGCTAACTCTTTAATAAGCGAAGTTAAACTAAACGATTCTACTAGAGAGTTGGATGTTTTAGATTCAACTTTTTATTTAAGAAAAGGATTAGCGGGTAAATGTTATTCATTTGAATCAAAAAACTACCCAAGTTACTATATTAAGCCATCAGATTCTAGACTGATGATTTCAAAAATTGATGAAACAAATGCTTTTCAAAAGGATGCTACTTTCTGCCTTGAAAGTGATCAGCAATTAAAATCATATAGTAACCCATCGCATATAGTTGAAATAAATGAAAATGGTGAAGCTCATATATCATCAATCGATTCGAACATCCAAGGATACAAAGATCTAAGAGCATTTCATGCATGCTGGAATGGTACAACAGGACAATTTGGAGAGCTATCAGGAAACTCCGCTCTTGATAAAGCTTGCGAAGCTCAGTTTGGTATCGGGTCAGAAATGACTTCTGCAGGAAGTTCAAGCTACACATGCACCCTCCCTAATAAGCAGAAAGAATTGATTTATTATAATAACTGTTTATCTGATATTTCACAGTTTTTACTCGAGTCTGGCTGGCAAACTTATGATTATCTAAAAAATCTGACTGGGAATAATGATCGAAATACATTAATTGTTGAGCTCCACATCCGTAGCGGACGCTCGCTTGAGACATTACAGTCCACAAACAATGAAGACCTCCTTGAATATGCGAAAAAAATTCTAAGAAGCAATCCAGAAAAACATACTAAATTTCGGCTTGGAGACGTTCGAGATTTACAAGCTTGTTGGAATGGAACTACAGGTCAGTTTGGTAATAAATCTGGAAACGATTCCCTCGATTCAGCTTGTGCAACTCAGTTCGGTGTAGGCTCTGAAATGATCAGAGCAGGACAAACAAGATATGTCTGCTCACTAGTGAATGGCCAAGAAAAAATAATTGAATATAAAAAATGCTTAACAGACATATCCAATTTTTTAATTGAAACTGGTTGGCGAAAATATACAGATGTCGATCTTTTACCTGAAGAAGAGCAACGCAATTCTCTAATATATGAAGTAGCTTCTAGAAGCGAAAATACAATAGAGTTTTTAAAAAGGCAAAGCAATAATGTTTTACTTGCCTACGCTGATAAACTCAAAACCACAGTTCCTTATAACTATAGATGGTCTGTATTACCTAGCTCAGATAACGGTGATTGTGCAGTTGTAACTTTAGATGGTACGCTCATTCCCGAAAACTGTGAAGCGAACTATAATTATACCTGCTGGAATTCCCAACTAGACACTTGGAAAATCACAAAAAATAGTGGTGCATGGCGTAGAGGTTATAATCAATGTCGCATAGAATTCGGTAAAAATTTTAGCTTTTCTATTCCAAATTATTTTTATTCATTTGATAAATTATCAGAAAACAGTAATTTCTCCAGTAATCTATGGGTAAATTTAACTGATCAAACAGCTAATCAAAACTGGGAAAGTTGGAACATGTTCCAATTTGAAAATTTACTTAAAAATCCCTCTGGTGAATCGGGAAATCTAAATGGATGGCAGGTTTCAAATGATTATGAGTGGGGTATTAAAGAATATAACAACGATACTGGTTTTTATTATAAAAAAAATGATAAAAAATCTAACAAAACACAAATCGTAAATCTTTACGATAAAGGTTGGACTGATCACGAATTGGATAAACAACCATTTTTGGCTGCAGAACAGCATTATATCTTAGAAACTGGTTCTGATATAAATGTTTGCCTAGATATAGAATTATTAGATAATAACAAAAATATACTAGATACTTCTAGTGACTGTATATTAAAGCAAAACAATACAGGTAAAACTATTATAGAAAGAAACCTTATTACAATACCAAAAATACCTAAGGGTATTCGGTATATTCGCTGGAAAGATACTATAAAAAAAGGAAATCAAATAGGATTAGATCAAGCTAAACTTAGATTAGTACAAACTAAAGATAGTTCTACAAGAACTGCTGAGACATTAGCTATTGATGAAAACGATCCTGTAAAAGTTCATTCTATTAAGGTTGTAGTCTCTATAGCTAAATCCCACCAGCTATTTGAAAACTGGGGAACAGATAAAGATGTTCAATTTGTTATAAAATCAACCCCATTTTGTGACGATGAAGATATTTGTAACAATGTAGAAAATAATATAGGTAGTTTTTTACTAGACAATCCTAATCGTGATGACTTTGAAGAAGGTAATACTGACGTTTTTGAAATTCCTGTTTACGACCCTCTATATATTTATAATGATGAAATAGAAATAGGAATAGGTTTTGCTGGAAATGAAAAAACAATATGGTCCGTTGATGATGTTGTTTATAACCATGTTAAAGTATACATAAATGGTAAACAAGTAATAAATAAGAAATATAATCAGAAGAGATTCACTAGTGTTAAAGCAGGTGATCTAGATTTTGAGCACTTTAGTATAGACGAAGAGGATTTGCGTAAAAAAATAAAATATAAAGTTCAAACTGATAAGCTAAAAGATTATGACAATAAAGTTCTTTCTCCTAAAAACATTGTAATCAAACTTCCAAACAATGAGGAGCTTTTAGTAAGTGAAGATGGATATATCGAGACTGAAGAGCATGAAAAAATAGAGATAGTTTTCAAAAGTTCTCTTGATAAAAAACCTTTACTTTTACTATTACCTCACTCTAAATCTAAATATGCTCCTAGCGAAAATCGTCTCCCTCTGACGCTTGATTTGAAAGCTGCTAATAACAAGTTAATTATTAGTACAAAAAAAATTGATGATGAAGAAATTAATCTTTACAATATCATAAATGTTTGGAACACACTATCTGATTCACAAAAATCAATCAAAAAATATATTAAGAATATCGACTTTAATAAGTCAATGGAAAAAGTTTCTTCGTATATAACTTTTACTCCAGGTCACTATGTATACCGCCCTAAATACAATGAAATAGCAATTAATAATAGAAAGCTTAAATTTTTTTACTTCGAAGACACTTATAAACATGAGTTTGGTCACAAACTAATGCATATATTTTATAACTATGAAGATTATATAAACAGTGATTGTAACAGTCATATAAGTGGTAAAGTAATTGATCAGCAATGTGCGTTTCTAGAAGGGTGGGCTGATTTCATATCAGTTGTTCTTAAAAATGAATTAACTAATAGTCCATCTAGAATTTTCAAAACACCAACAGGGAGTGTAGAAAAAGATCTTGAGATATATGAAACTATTGGCTATTCATTTAACCATGAGAACTCAAAAGAAGATGAAGGGCGCGTGGCTGCAGCATTAGTCGACTTATGGGATAGCCACAATGATAATCGATATGGTATGACTGGAAAAGGTGACTACAATGAAGGAGTTCCGCTAAATTCTATGCTAAAAGCACTAAAGACGTTAAATCATAGAAAGAATAGTGGTAAGTGCACTGGAAAGGTTGAAGATGACAATGGTAAGTTAGTATCAACTTGCACAAATATTCGTGATTATTATTGTGCATTATATAAAACAGAAGGAGTTCATTTAAAAGATGAAGATAATGAATCTCTTATGTACAATAAAATTATAAGCTCAGAAGAGCTAAAAAACATTAACTCATGGTGTAAATAAGTTTAGTACTTAGATGTACTGACTCAAATCTAACCTGATAGGCACCTAAAAAAAGGGGTAGTGTCAGATCAGATATGAGTCAGTACATCATAGGCTACTCATGTTTTTTATAAGCTTCAGTAAACAACAAAGCGTGCGCATTAGTTGGTGGTGTTTTCTGTCCTTTTTCAACAACAAAATAACGGTAACTATAAACAACAGTTGAAGGTTAATTATATTCATATACTGCTAGTTTATATTTTTTAACAATGGAAGCTGTTTATACTACAGAATTTGAAGGCTCTAGTGAGCATCCAGAAAAAAATAACAAGCAGTTTCTTAATGACAAGTAGATTACTAATTAATCAAGCGTGTAAAAAAACTGTAAGATAGTATTGATATGGTTGTAGCTTTTATGTACTCTGGCCGCCGGGCATGGTTGCTCAAATACAACAACTGGGTATGTAAATGAAAAAATATATTTCATCAATCGCTATTTCTCTGGCTTTAGTTGGAGCTGTACTTTCTGCAAACTCTTATGCCGCCGATGCTGTAACAATTCGTTCTGCAAGTTTGGTGGCGACTACTAGTGGCAGCAATCTTGACTTGTACCATCTCTACCTTAGAGATACCGGAACCAAAGAACTTTATCTGCGTCGCGATGCGTATGCCGATTGGACTTTAAAGTCTGTTGGCGGAGGATGGTTTAATATTGTTAGTATTCACCGTCCTAGTGGCTGTATTTACGACTCCTCTGGCTCTGATTTGGCTAAATATGACAGTAGCTGTAATAGTGACTTCCCTCGTGCTGAATGGAAGCTTCAGTTAGTTAATAACGATTTTAAAATTGTTAATAAGCTGGGTCGATGCTTGGAGTTGCACCCTGAACGTATGAGACTTAAAGCGGTTGCCTGTAAACCTAATAAGCTGCAGCAATTCCGCGTTTACTAAGCAGCTGTAGGCAACCTGTTGGGTCGAATTATAATGGATGGTTTTATTTCCATTCTACGGGGCTCGAGGTGAAATTCCTCGGCTCTACCTACCTGACTGTTGCTATATCATCGTGTCCCCTCGATAAATATGCGTAGATGTTAAAAATTTTTTGGTTTCTACATGCTAGCCGAGGGGCAACGGTAATGAAATTAATCTTGATTTTGCTTTATCATTAGAGCGTCAAGTTGAGTATAATTTTAAATTATCATTTGAAAAAACTGAAACAACTAGATTAATATTAAACTACTGTTGTAGTACAATTTACATTATAACAGTTGAATAATTGAATTTTCGAACCACACCATTATCACACGAGATAAAAATAATTAATTATTATTCATAAATATCAATAAGTTAGAAGCAATTGACCAGGCTTTCAAATCCCGCTGAATCTGAGTTCTTCAACATTTAATACATGAACACTGAACGTCAAAACACAAACACGGCTGTACTGCATCCATTCCTTTTACTTGTTTTGGCATAGCCAATTACTCTACGTTGTACCTACCATTTGAATTGATGTAGAGAACCAATTCAGTTTCAATATTAATTCTATGTTCACCTTTACCTTGAGATCTTAAGAAGCTGCCAGGTAATAGTGGAGTTTTCGTATTTATATCGTTATTCCACTGATGGGTAGCTTTACCTCTCACAACTACAGCTTTTAGTTCATTATCGCTTTCGATTACGCCTTTGAAGCCCGCTGGTAATTTAACGAAGCTTCCATTAGCTATCTGAGGATTTCCCCATAAGTACGCTATTTGCACTTTGCTTTTCTCTAACCACTTAGCGTCATTTGTATCTAGCCAAACTAGATTAACGCGATGCTCGACTTTTTAGCCTATTAATCTATGTACAGGACAAAACTTTCAGGGAGTGCCGAAATACTGCCAGGTTAACACTTCCTTCTACTAGTACCCTGTGTAAGTAATCAAGCCCTAGACGAAATAAACTTTTCGGTTTTCGGCCATGCTTTTTAAGCTTCAGTGGCTTAAGACTATTTTGCCATATACCCAATTTGAATGACCATGCTAATGCCAAAGCACAAACAAAAAATAGCTTTTCGAGACGATCTAGTTCCTGTAAATGCGTGCTTTCTAAGTC
>NZ_AUAF01000184.1 GCF_000428585.1 Zooshikella ganghwensis DSM 15267
GCGGATGCCCTCGGCAATATTACCCAGCAACAGTACGGTAATGGTGCCACCACCCTGCGGGTGTTTGATGCCAAAACCGGACGTTTGCAAGACAGTGGCGCGTATATCAGCAGTACCACGCAAATTGAAGACCTGCACTTTGCTTACGATGAATTAGGTAACCTGACCCAGCGGGAAGATAAACGACAGAAGATCCACGAGACGTTTGCTTATGATCAACTGAACCGTTTAACGGAAGTCACCGCCAAACTCAGTAGCAACACCTTAACCACGAGTGTGCAGTACGATGCCTTAGGCAATATTACCCATAAATCCGATGTCGGTGATTACCAGTACGCAGACAAGTGTGGTAGCCAACAAGCCGGTCCCCATGCCCTCACCAAAACCACAGGCAGCCAAAACGCCACTTACTGTTATGATGCCAACGGCAACATGACCAGTGGTAATGGCCGTACCGTGCGCTATACCGCCTTTGATAAACCCGATCAGATCATTCGCGGTGACTACCAAATTGACCTGGTGTATGGTCCCGATCAAAAGCGCGTGCGCCGGATCGATCAAGGTCCCACAGGCACCAGCACGACATACTACCAATCTGGTATTTATGAAAAGGTGGTCAGTGATACGGGCAAAATACAGCACAAGCATTATATCGGTGATGTCGCGATTATCACCAAAACCGAAAATGCCGGCACCGAAGAGGGTACGAAAACCAACTACTTCCATCACGATCACTTAAGCTCAATCACCGCCATTACCGATCAAAATGGCCAAGTTATTGAACGCTTCAGCTATGATCCCTGGGGTAAACGCCGTCAGACCGACTGGCAAGCTGCGATTGATTTTACCCAGATCACCAGCACCATTACCAAACGCGGCTTTACCGACCACGAGCACCTGGATGGTGTGGGCTTAATCCACATGAATGGCCGCGTTTATGATCCGAATGTGGGCCGGTTTTTAAGTGCTGATCCGTTTATTCAGTTTGAAAGCAACCTGCAAAGCTATAACCGTTATAGCTATGGCTTCAATAATCCACTAAATGGCAGTGATCCGACAGGTTTCATCTTTGAGTGGCTCTATGACAGATGGGAAAGTGGTAATAGAGGCCCTGCATCTGAGGACTATAGTTTTCGTTCTACGCTAACAGACGTACTTAATGAATCCTCAAGTTACAGTGGCGAACAAACTGACTTTGATTATGGTATCGATAACTACGTCTCTCATAATATGAGAGAACATAAATTACGGTATGATACGAGTGCAGCACCGTTCTTTACACAAAACAGTAATGATTACGGTATTGGTAAGATGTTTGGGTTCGGCTCGGTATTTAGCCCCCATATGGAACATTATAACCAAATAGCGGCAAGTTTAGGTGGTGAGGTCTCAAGCTCTTATAATGAATTTCAAGAAGGGCCCGCTCGAGGAGCGATCATTGCTTTAGGATCTGCATTTGGAGGGGTTGCTTTAGGGAGATATGGTGCAAACTCGTTTTCTAAAAATTCATTTCGTTCTTCAACGAAGAATAATTTATCTTTACCCTCTCAGGAAATAGGAAGTCCATATTTCATTAGAATTAATCCTATTTCTGGCAAAGGGCCTATGGCTATTGATACATCTATCTTTAAGTCTGGGAAAAAGACCATGAATGGTGGGATTCGTAATTCCAAAAAGTTTTGGAGTCAGTGGAAAGAGTCCTACAGTAATACTTTAAGTCCAGAGAATATTGCTCGAATAAATGCTAAACGTTCACCTGTTGTAGATAGTGAATGGATTAAACACTTCCCTGAGCATGAAAAATTTTTAGATGAAACAATTATTCATCATCATTTAGACTATGGTCCAGATGCAATACCTTTACCTAATACAGTACATGCTAAACAGCCTGGTTGGGGTATTTGGCATCCACAACATTCAGGCCAATAGGTAGAACAGAATGATTACAAATTTAGATGAACTGGTCAGTTTCTTAGAAAATATAGCAGCAAAATTTCCAATAATAGCTTCAGAAATAAAACTTTGTAGCCCTGGTTATTCTGATGAAATATTAGTCAAACTAAGGCAAAAAGCTCCTTACTTACCAGATAGTTACTTTGATGTCATAAAAAAAGTCAAGATAGCAGGTATATCAATAGGGCAGTTGAACTTATGGCCTGTTCCCTACGGAAAAAAAGACTTTGTTACCAGTATAATCGAAGCAAATACAAGCTCGGATAACCCATTCCTAGATTTTTATAGAGATAAAAACCTTGTTGAAGTCGCAAGGTTAGAGGCTAATATTATCTGTTTATCAAGTAAATCATCTAAAACAAGCGGTTATGCTTATTTAGTTGATATAAGCTCAGGACCAAACCTAATCCTAAAAATGTTAGCTAATTCTTTTGAGCAGTTACTTATTATTGCTGGCAATTTATATGATATAAGCCTTTCTTATGAAAATAATGAGGAAGTCGGCATGAATGAGTTTAAAACTCGCTTAGCTCAACTTGGCGTTGATAGTAATACTTCTGCAACATGGCAGGAATTACTAGAGGAGTTTTTTTAATATACTTTTTCAAAAGTCAATTTTTAGGAGCACACACATATATTGCGCTTCAGAAAGTATTGACGCTAACCCAATAGTATCCCCTAGTCTAAAGACTAGGGGATACTATTGGTCTCCATCATTTTTATTTATTAGGTAAAAACACAAAGCATTTAAGATTTATAAATGAAGAAGTTATCTGCAGTAGTTTTATTATCTATATTAGCAACTGGTTGTAGCATTAACCATATGCATGGGGCGGATGATGATACTCCAGTGAAAAATACTTGGCATCTAAATCAATATCAAATGTCTAGAGTACTTAAATGGAATCACCCCATTAAAACGAACCTTCTGAATAATTTTGATTATAGTTTTAAACCATCTTTCTATAAAAATGCAAATTTAGTAAGAAGCGAAGAGTTTGGAATCTACAACTATATTGCAAATGGAGAAGATCCTTTATTTAGTGAAGAATGGGGTATGACTAAAGTCTAAGAAATCAAGATAGGAAGTTTTATCGAGTTTAATATGTAATCATATATTGCATCGGAGATAGGTTCACGAATAGTCATGTGAACCTAGTTAGATAATTATTTTGGGAGAACTAAAGGTGAAGAAAGAAGTAGGCCATTATATTTTGGTTGGATTGTTAATATTAGTCCCGCTTTTCAATGGCTGTTCGATCAACAGTACAAAATTAGTAAGTTCTAAATCATATGATAAGTATGATTTAAAAGTGGGTGATACTTGGGATGTTAAGGTTATTTCAGATGCCCCACTTGAAAGAGTAGTCGTTACTGTGACGGATGATAAAACATCAGCTCAAAATTATTTAGCTAAGACTGAGGTTCAGAGTAAGGGTTTTGATAGAATCATTACAGGACATGCCAAAATCGATAAAGAAAATTTAGGAATAACCGAGTTAGATGCTACTTTCGTAAAGGATGGGGTACCAATTAGACTGACTCAAAGAAGTGAGTACTCTCATGCAGGTAATCCCAAATTTCCGATGAAAGTTGGCAAAGAGTGGGAAGTTATAGAAACAACAACACATCGAACCATGCATGGAAATGAAGTATCGAAAAAAAGTAGCACAAAAAAATTTCGATACGTAGTGTCAGGTATTGATAAGATTTCCGTTGAGGCAGGAGAGTTTGAATGTCTAAGGGTCAACAAGTATGAAGGTGATAAGCTGGTTGCAGTACATTGGTACTCCCCCAAAACCAAGTTCATCTCAGTTAAGGAAATTAGTTACGAAAAA
Source organism: Zooshikella ganghwensis DSM 15267 (assembly GCF_000428585.1). Lineage (GTDB taxonomy): Bacteria > Pseudomonadota > Gammaproteobacteria > Pseudomonadales > Zooshikellaceae > Zooshikella > Zooshikella ganghwensis. The sequence goes on from NZ_AUAF01000184.1 coordinate 3,792, forward strand.
AATGAGCTATATAAGCTTCAACATTACAAAGTTAGCTGGTGATTAACTATTAAAGCAGGTATTTTGCCTGCTTCTCAATAAAGCAAAGAGTTAAGCTATCAGTGTTTTTTTACCCAATAAACGAGCGTATTCGCTCAATAAAATAATGCAAAGATTCTCTAAAGAAAAATCTACTTTCAGCCATAGTATTCATCACAGCATCACCTTTAAATCGGTATTTAACCGTTTAACGCTGCCCGCCTGCTTGATTAAGCTGTCTTTGTTGGTTGGCCCCGCTGGCGTATGACCATGGGTTGAGAGATCCAAAAACGCTTGCTCCACCACCTCCATAAACTCAGACAGCAACTGTAGTACATTATCGCTTTCATTCCCTAGCCAGACTTTACCGCCGTCTTTGACTTGAGTGATTTGCTTAAGCTTGGCCAGGCTATGCTTGATGCCGTTAATGTGTTCCTGCATATCCCTGCCTACCACTGTATGACTGTCATTGCCTGTAGCCACCTTTAAACTATCAATCGCGGCCAACTCTGCTATGCCCCCTGAATGCAATCTTAATGCACCCATCGCCTCCAGCGTTTTGCTGCCGCCAATCGTTTCGGTGCTATGTTCGGCTATTGTTGTCTGTTGGCTTTGAGTGTGGGTTTCCTGGTGAAGGGTTTCCAGCTGATAGTGCTGGCATTCATCCTTGATAATGGTATCCGTTGATCGTTCCCAAGCGCCGCTCTGGTCACAGCGTTGGTAGCTTAATGGATGTTGCTGCCAACGCTGTTCTTTCTGTTCCAGGTTGGGTAACGATAAACCATGGGGTAACACCTGTTGTATAAACGGCTTATGGGGTAATCCATAAGCAAACCCTACCACTACTTGGGTGCCCACTTCCGGTAACCCATAAAAACCCTGCTCTTGTCCTGCACTGGCCAACGGTACCATTAAGCTGTGTAGGATAGGTAATTTCTTGTCGGGTTTGCCCTGTGCATCTAATACTTCCACATCCACCGCATAATGGGGCCTAAAGTCATCGCAGAGGTCTCCTTGTTTAGGTGTGTCACTGATCGCTAGCACACGTCCATAACGGGGTAAATGATAGTTACCGGCCAGCTCTGGAAATAAACTCAATACAATACGTTTAATGGCGTCTACCATGTCACCACCATTTGATTATTTTGCAGTTGTGTTTTTTGAATACGACGACCATCGACTAATTTCACACCTGGTCTTACCTGGGGTATGGCGGCGATTTGCGCACTGTTGTGCGACTGGTGGTTAATTAAAAACTGATCGGGGATGGTCACGGGTTTATTGGCCCAGTAGCTGTGCTGCCAACTCCCCACAAACACCTGGCCATCGCCTTGCTGTTGCCAACAATAATCCTCAATCGCAAACGCCTCCTTGAGGGAGGCCATCGCAAACAGCCCATTATTGAGGCTGTAAAAATAAGGGATTTTGGTGTTGGTGTAGGGTTGTTCTGGGGTAATAAAGGTCAGACCGGTGTGTTTGGCCATATGATTTAAGACATCATTTAAATGCACATGCCGTAAATTCATTGGTAATGGATAATGCAAAATACCCGTTAATTCTCTGCAAAATATCTGCTGCTGGTGCTGATCGACGGTGGTAATTTTTTCGATATAGCCTAAAAAAATTTGCTGTAAATTGTCACCATAACCGATGGCCATTTTTACCACCGATTTAGGCGTTACTGGCGTGTTAGGGCGAACTACAAATGTCGCCCGTCCTGGGGTATTCATCGCCAAACGGATATCATGCCGCACCAGCGGTATGTTTTGCTGATTGATTTTCAGCAAGCTGTTCAGTTTCACTGGGTCCTATCGCCTCATCGATTTCTTTTAAATACTGTTCAAACGACGTTAATTCCGGTTCGTTATTTGCGTTAGTACTGTCTTGTTGTGGTCCATCGGGTGGAATACTGTTTCCCTCGGCCTGCTGTTTTTTAGGGTCTTTTTTCGGTTGGCGTTGCTCGACTTTTTCGGGGACAGAACGGTATTCCGATAAGGTAAATTGTACCTGCCATAAACGTTTATCCGAGGCCTCGCGTACACTAAAATTGTCGTTAAACTGCACCTGCCGAATATTCATCGCTTTAGCGGTCGGATCCACCAAGGTGTATACCGTTTGCTTGCCTTGTTCGTTGACGCTTTCCGCCAGTTCAATTAAGCGGGTTAAATGCTCTGGGCTGTTTTGGTTGATCTGCAGGGAAACGGTTAAGCTTTTTGGCTTAAAACCTTTATGCGCTCGATCTGTCGCGCTGCTGGAGCCACTCAGTTCTTCATTGCTGATGCGTAAATTACCCACCACTTTCAAGCTACAGCCTTGTACCTGGTATTGCCCAATCATCATAAGCTCAACACCTCTTTTAAAAAGGCTAAGGCTTCCGTGGTACCCGTCAGTAATAAGCCCACGGTTAACACCTGGTCATGTCCAGGAGCACTGAGCTGACTCAGTTGCTGATGAATATTCCCTGTTAAATACTGGCCCACCACCTGTTGTAAGGCCTGTGTGGTGTGTTGCCAGTTTTGGCTCATTTGAGTTAAGTGTTGCTGTTTTTTTGCCAGCAACTTGGTCAGCATATCTTTGGGTGAAGCATGATCGCTGATGGCTTCAATGGCGGCTTGTGCGGCACCTAATTGGGTTAAATGATGTTTGGCAGTTGGCCATTGCGCTAATTTTAACGGCCGCCAATATGGCATTTGTGGCGCTTCGGGGATCTCCCATTTGTTGGTTTCTAAGCTAATCAGTGCTTTTACCCGACGCGTAATTTGCGGTAATTCGGGGATCGGCATTAATGCAGTAAAGGCCGTTAACGTCTGATAAAACGAGGTTATGTGCGGTGCCGTGATTAATACCACAATCGCCACCTGACTATGCTGAGGTTGTTGCGGGTTGCGTTGATCCTGGTATTTTTTTGTCAGGGCTTTTAAGGCATTGGGCGCGGATAAATAACGGTGATGCCCTTCACCCTCTCCCACCGTATGCAGATAAGGATGCACCACACAGCTATGGATACTTTGCTGTAATTGTTTTTGTAATTCACGGCGTAAATCGGGACCCGCGGATGCAATGGAAGCAGGTAAAAATCCGCTGTCATCTAGCGCATTAATTTGGGTTGCTAATGTCGTTAACTGTGTAGTCGCCTGTTTAATGAGCGTGGCCTGTTGTGCTTGCAGCTGACCGAGTGTCGAGGGTGTTTTAATCTGGACGGTTTTCATCCTCATTCCCTTCAGGCTTGGACGGAAATGGATAACGGGCTTTAATCTCAGCCACTTTCATTAACCAACGTTCTCGACGTTGACTGACCTCAGGACGATTAAATTCCCGGTCATAGTCGTATTCATTTTTAAGGGGATCCGCTTCGATCATAAAGGCTTGCTTACGCTGTGCTTTGATGTGCTCACGTTGCGCAAGATAATGGTCCATTGGATTTTTGACGCACCAATGCTCCTCTTTATGCAGCAATGCTTCATCAAATTGACAATGAAGTGGCTGCCAAGACAGCTCGTGCTGAATAATATGTTTGATGCCCTGCTGATCGATATAAAAGGCTGTATAATCATGGGCGTTAACAATCGCCTCACCATTCCAGCGCAAAACATGAAGGGGTAGTTGGCCCAGTTTTTCAGGAATAGGATGCCCTTCAACATCACCACAGACTTTTCCGATAACAAGGTCATACGACACTA
>NZ_AUAF01000185.1 GCF_000428585.1 Zooshikella ganghwensis DSM 15267
CATAGCAGTTGCAAGGCAATTTAGTGGAAGGAAAAGAAACTTCAATGGGGAGTCGTTATGGGCAAGAGGCTATGCGATTTCAACGGTTGGATTCGAAGAAGAGCAGATTAGAAAGTATATTCGAAACCAAGAGCAGCTGGATGGAAAAGGCACGGATGAAGAGGGTGATTTTTAACACGGAAGCTAATTTTAAACACTGAAGTTTAACATTGGCAGCCCTTGGGGCTGCTCATAGCTGTCAAGCCTCCCGCTCTGCGGGAGCGTTATGACTTACCTGATGAATACCAGAGTAGTCGCACATAAAGTGAGTTTGTGATGATCAGCGATTATACTCATTGGATTTATTTGTTCCTCCTGCAGCAGAAGAACGTCCTTGGCCTCCACTGCTCACGGTGCTTCTAGCACTTGCTTCACAAACAAATTCAAATATTGAAAATCCTCTTTTTTATACCTTAACCTCGCTTAAGTAGACTTTGGGTATCGCATGGCGACCGAGGGAGCACGACACTATTGGGTAAATATTATTTCTGTTTAGGAGTCCAGTTTTTTTGTATAGATGAATTACTAATTCTGTATAATGATGACACTAGTCATACTTATTAGTCTTGAAACCAAGGTCTTTTACTTAGGCAACTGTATATTTTTAAGACATGTTCTTACAGTGTTTGGCTGCACTCTCATTGTAATAACGCTTAGAATTTTATAACTTTTTTATCTTGGCTAGGGCAGTAGTGTAATCAGATAAAGGCATGATATTAAGGTTTATATAAAATCAAACTGCCTAGATTAGTATTTATTGTTAACGATCTACCTATAATGTTCGTATAAACAAAAAATTAATTGAATTTACAATTAAAACGCAGCTTGACCAATGAGAATAAAATAATCACAATTCCATGTGTTTTCGTATAAAACTAATAAGGGATAAATAATTATGAAAAGGGCAGCACTGTCATTATTACTACTATACTTTACAGGAAGTGCTTTTGGAGGCTGTTTAGATAATAGTAATCCATCAATTATTAGCTCAAAAATACGTGGTCTTTATATCAATAGCCAAAGCGATGGCAGCGAGACGAAACAGTATGTAATACTAGATAAGAATAATTGCACAGTCAGTGGTGGAAATGTTGAATTAGGCTTTAACACGAGAGCAAATTACTATCTTTACTTTAATGATAAAGATAGCAGTCTCCAATCTGCAATTTTTAAAGCATATTCAAGTGGTGAAAAAGTAGATTTTAGAATCACAAATGCTAGCGATGGTTATAATAAAATTCTTTATATTGTTATGCCGTCAGGTAGTCAAAATCAATAATGACTGTATTATATGCGTGAAGTTTTTTTATGAAGGAAGCTTCTGAAGCACTAGATATGCATAAAGTTATTTAATAATTTCACTACAGTAATAACAGCATTTTATTTTATTAGATATTTTTCTTTTACAATTAGGGCAAGTAGTCGTGTTAGAAAACTCAAACTGCTTGCCTAGTGGTACATCAAAAATTTTACAGAAGGCAAGGGCGAGTTGTCTAGAGTCTTCGCCTTGAGTTCCTGAGAAATCAATAAAGTCATCACCTGTAAGTACGCCAAGCAGACCTATCATTTTTGCGCCTTCACCAGAAAAAGAACAGAGTTTGTATTTTTCACCACGATTGGCTGAAATTGAAAGTGTGTACTTTTCAATCGTATCAGTTTTTGAAATACCGCCTTCATCAAGGGATATACCCCAACATGTTGCAAAATCACTAAAGCTGTAATCTAGGTAATCTATTTCATCAAATGCAATGACAGTTTTTGATTTGAAAAAATAGCAGAAACGGTGGGAAATAATTACGTTACGTGCCTTTCTATTAATGGTCACAGACTCTAGTAATAAAAAAAGAGTGAGCAGATGTATTGCTTTAGAGCCTTTGATCGTTATTAAGTCTTCATCAATCTTAATCGTTGGGCTAAGAGAAAAAAGTGATGAGGTATAACTGACTAAGCTCATTATTTTCCAGTATTTCAATAGGTTAAGATTTATATGCACAGAGTATTAGAGCATTTTAGCACTTTCTAAAGTCAATTTTTGTGAACGATTGAACGAGAAAAGTTAAGGAGTGATCAATAGTTTTTACAAAGAGTATATTGATGCTTGTTAATAATCTGAGGATGAAACAGGCGTATACTTCTGTTCATTAATCATTACTATTAATCACCCAATGAGGGGAGAGTCGCAGTGGACCTTCAATCACATGTCAGAGCGATTGCCAATCATCCTCACTTAAGTCCTGCACAAAAACAGACACAGATAGCACAACTAGCAGATCAAAGCCTTGATTATCCTGAGGTGTCATTAGAAGCTCAACAAGCACTAACCTCAGGTTTGATCTGTGATCTCCATGAAGGCCATGCACCTTATAAACCTCGCTATGTACTTCCGGACTATCGAGAAGCATTGAACAAAGGGTGTGAGTATCTTGAGTTAACACCACCGACAGACCTTGATGAAGCCATTCAGTTTTTGATGATAATGTATCATCATGTGCCCTCGGTGACAGGGTTTCCAGTCTATTTAGGCGATATTGATCAGCTGCTATTGCCTTATATTAAAGAAGATATGTCAGAGGACTATCTGTATAAAAAAATTCGTTTATTTTGGCAGTATTTAGATCGTACATTACCTGATGCTTTTATGCACGCAAATATTGGCCCAATAAACAACCGAGTTGCTAAAGTAATATTGAAAGTTGACCGTGACTTACAGCAAGCTACGCCAAATTTAACGTGTAAATATGATTACCAAAGTAGTACTAGCATTGAACTGTTGAGTGAGGCTATCACCAGTATTATTCATTGTAATAAACCACATATTGCAAATCATCAATTAATCTGCAAAGACTTCCCTGAAGGTTATGGTGTTGCAAGTTGCTATAACTCATTGCCTTTGGGTGGTGGAGCTTTCTCACTGGTTCGCTTGAATCTAGCAGAAAGTTTTAAGTTCGCTATAAAAGAGTACCCAACCGAAAATGATATTGAAGAATGCTATATTCAGCATGTAGCTCCACGTTGTGCAGATTTACTATTCGAAATACTGGAAGCAAGAATAAATTATTTAGTTGAGCAATCAGGATTTTTTGATAATCATTTTCTAGCTAAGGAAGGTTTTATTTCTATTGATCGGTTTACTGCAATGTTTGGTATTTTTGGGTTGGCCGAACTTGTGAATAGTATGATGGAATTAAAGCATGAAGAAGGGCGTTATGGGCATGATGAAGCCGCAAATAAGTTAGGTGAACGGATTGTAGGTATCTATGCTGACTTAATACAAGCCAGAAAAGTTCGTTATTGTAGAAATCAGCAAGTGCTTTTTCACGCGCAATCAGGTATTAGTTCAGATATCGGTGTGACAGAAGGTACTCGTATTACAACTGGAGAAGAACCAGAAACGCTCTCCCATATCCTTGCTGTTTTACCAATGCATCAGTATTTTGCCGCAGGCATCAGTGATATTTTTAACATTGATGAAACCATTGAACGGAACCCCTTAGCATTGTTGGAGGTATCCCAAGGGGCTATTCGTCAAGGATTAAGAATGTTTACCGCAAATGTAGCTAATCGAGATTTGGTCCGTATAACGGGTTACATGGTCAGACGATCTGATATTGAGAAGTATAAAAAAGAAGGCTCACGCTTAAATAGCACAGTGTTAGGCAGTGAAGCAGTTGATAATGGCAAAGTTATTAACCGGTGTGTTAAAGCACTATAAAAAGCCAGGACTATACCCTTCATGAATCATTTTTATGTGCGCTATCCATAGCGCTCACCCTAACGGGCCAGCGAAGCTGTTCTAATGTGTTCCCGACACATTAGTAGGGTTTGTTGTCAGCGCTCTTGACCACTAAGGATGGTGGAAAGGCAGTTTATGTATAATGACATGGATGTCATATAGTAGAGCAATGCAGGCGCTATTGCCGAGGAGCATTTAACGGCTGCACCCTTGTGCCCTTGGGGTATAAAAACCCTTCGTTTTGGGTATACATAGTGTGTTAAAGAAAAGTTTGTTATGAAAAGTATTGATGGTTTGATTAGTAAAATAATTCCATTTAGCTGTGTAGATGGCCCAGGTAGCCGCATGGTTATTTTTTTACAAGGCTGTAATTTTGACTGTATTAACTGTCATAATCCACATACCATTGGTCATTGTAATCACTGTGGTGAATGCATTGAAGCGTGCGAGCAGCAATGTTTGCAGCTTATGAATGATAAGTTAGTATATAATCCAACAAACTGCATACAATGTGAAAAGTGTATTGATCGTTGCCCACGCTCGTCTAATCCAACTTCTCGGTACTATTCAGTAAGTGAGATAAAACAACAGATACTAAAAGTGGTGCCTTTTATTAGCGGGGTTACCTTTTCTGGTGGCGAATCTACCCTTCAATATGAGTTTATTATTGAAGTAGCAGAAATGCTACATGATGATCCAAAGACAAAGCATTTATCAATTTATATTGATAGCAATGGAAGCTTACCTATTTCAAAGTGGAAATTATTGCACAATCATTATGATAAGGCGATGATTGACCTAAAATCGATAAATAAATCAGGACATAAATTGATAACAGGGAGATCAAACAAAAATGTAGTGGCAACTATTCATTATTTGGTTGATCAACAAAAATTACATGAGATCCGTTATTTATTGATTCCACAGCTTAATGATACTTTGTCTGATGCTAGTGAATTGGTAAATTTTATGATATCGATTAAGGCAAGTATAAATCTAAAACTTATGGGTTTTCAGCAGCACGGTGTTCGTAGTCCTTATAATACGCAATATAAAGCAGCTACGTTGGCAGATATAGAAAGCTTTTCAGAAAAGCTATCCAAGCGTGGTTTGACTAATATTTCGTTAGTCAAACCTCTATTCTAAATGTTTAACAAATTACTGACGATCTTTATAGTTTGCAGCTCGTTTTTGAAAGTTTGATTGCATAGCTTCTAATTGATTGGATTTACCCAGTACCTTAGTTTGTAATTCAGCCTCAAGTCGTAAACGTTCTGCGTGTCTTAACTGAATAGCTTCATTTATCATCCGTTTACTTTGCGAAATAGCATCAGGCGATTGCTGACAAATTTGCTCAGCTAAGAATAATCCTCTTTCCATAGCATTTTCGTCAATGTGGGTCACTAAACCAAGTTCCTTAGCTTCTTCAGCGGGTACTTTTCGACCAGTCCACATTAGCTCTTTAATAACATCTAAAGACGTTACATAAGGAAGTGTTGTCGTAATTGACATGTCAGGGATTAATCCCCATTTGATCTCCATAATAGATAATACTGCGCAAAGTGAGGCTACTCTGATATCTGCCCCCATTGCAATCTGGAAGCCACCACCAAAAACAGGCCCGTGTAATACCGCTATAACCGGTACTGGCAGTTCTGTCCAGGCATAGCCAACTTGCTGGGCTTTATTCGCAACTTTATCATCTGAAAAGTTCATCAGGTAAGGTATGTTTTGTGGCTGTTTGATAACTTCTGTAAAGTCTAATCCTGCACAGAACCCTTTACCTTCCCCATATAAAAGTACTGCTCGAATCGACTTATCTGCCGCAATTTCTTCAACTGTAGCTATGAGCTCATTAAACATAGCCATATTGATTCCATTGTATTTTTCAGGCCGATTAAGACCTACTTTAGCAAGAGGACCTTCTTTCTGATATTTTATACAGCCCATTGCTTGACTCCTTAGCGTTTTACCTGAAATTAACCTGCAAAGATTGGGATTCTCCAATTGTAGAGGCTATACACTTATTCTTCTGAGCCGGAGATTTTATACTTAATCACAGCTTTTTCATAATCATAAGCACTTGCGCGATTAACTTCTCCAAATAGTTTAGTGAACTTTTTGTCACTCCAATCGAATAAGGTTTCTCCTGTGATTGCCCGGTCAGCACTTCCTAGATATGTAAAGTGTAAGTGTGTGTATAATGCCAATGCACGGTTGTAGATGTATTCGTCTGGCTGGTCATGATAATCACTTACTTTTGGAATAACGAGTTTTACCATAGTGTAAGGGAAATACTCATAATGTGAAACAAACGCTAGATTCCAAACACTGTACAGGTCAGCCCACTTTTCAGGTAAAGGCATACTAATAAGAATAGATTTGTGATTATCATTAAAGCGACTTGGTAGTTCACCAGGATTATTAGCGGCTAAGACTAACCCAGCTAATGCGTTATCTAGAAACCCATTATTAGTATCGACTGCTACTGCTTCGATAATATTGAGTGGAAGTAATAGCTTAGTAAAATACTCTGGAACATTATTCTCTTTATGGAAGGAGATAATTCTACTAATTGGGTACTCGACTGAAACTAGTTTTACTTTTGCGAAAAGCCCCATATGATCATAAAAGTTAGTTTCATCACGTGTTTTAGACCAAATTGTTTTACAATCCTCAATAATTCGCCAGTCGTCATACATAGCGGTAGTTAGATATTGTTGGACAAGGGCATAAGCAATAACATCAGCTAGGTGCTGAAAGCGGTTGTAGCTTGATTTGTTGATAAGATCATTAAAAGTGTGGCTTTTAGCCTTTTCAAAGAAGTTTAATAAATATTCATTTTTATTCAGGCTGTAAACTGTTTGGTTGATAAATTCTATAGCATTTTGGTTGTTGATTGTGCTGGGTAAAAGTAGATCTGAAACTAAGCTTAGTCTTTCTGTCGCCCATTGATCATTATTATCTAATAAACGCAATGTCCGATAATGCTTCTTCATTTTTTCATATAATTCATGATCCTCCATGCTATTAACAGCTTCATAGAGCGTATTAGCTACATTATTCAGTACGATTGACTGTGTACTAAAGCAATTAAGCGAGAATAGCAAAAAAATAATTGCAAGTGCATTATATTTGATACTATTAATATTCATGATTTAACTTCTCCTTATTACGAGCAGATAACCATCCCTAAAAAATATAGGTTTTTTCTACTGTGTTTATTATTATTTATAGAGGGGAATATATATTGTGTTGAATCAAGAGAGTTTGCTGAAATAACGTTGTATTTGATAATTGATATTAATAGCAATAGGCTTTGGATGTGGATTTTGAGTCATGAACTTCTAGCCGTTCATAAGTAATAAGCAACTAATGAGTTGACCTAAAAAAGCAAGGTATACCCATTCACGAATGATTTCTAGGTTTTGTTATCTTCACTCCTCACCCCTCACCCCAATCACCTATTAATATAACGCGATGCTCGACTTTTATTAGTTTGAAATGACAACCCCTGACCCCAACCTTTGTTTTGCCGAAACAAATTCAAAGGGACAGGGGATGTCAGTAGAAGAGTTTATCATAGCAGTTTATTGCTGGGTTGATGATACCTTTAATGATTTACTTAAAGGCCAGCGATTACGTGAACGAGGGACTATGCCTTCCCTTTCTGATCCTGAAGTGATTGCAATGGAGCTCATCGGCGAGTTTTTTGGGCTAGATGAAGATACACATATCTGGCGGTA
>NZ_AUAF01000186.1 GCF_000428585.1 Zooshikella ganghwensis DSM 15267
CTTGCTCACAAGAATGACATTCCAGTTCATCGTTACGTTTACCTTTCAAAATAAATTCTAACTCAGATTCTGCTTTAGTAATTTGACAATAGTCCGTTGTATCGGGTCGGCCTTGACTCAAGGTTATATTATCTCCTTCCAGACACACGTTAAAACTCAGCTCTGATACTGCGTGCTTACCTTTGATTGTCAAATAGGCTCGGTAGCCGTTAATCTCAAGTTTATATTCCACCTCTTTAGTATCTGCACTCTCAGCGACTGCCTTAGGAATATAATTTCCATTAAAGGGGTTAAGTGCTTTTTTTACTTCATCAAATGCTATTACATAGACAAGCATGTAATACATGTAGATTAAAAAACCAGAAGCCGCTAAAGCCACTACACCAAAGAGACTCTTTCCTTTAAGCATTGCGATAGTAAGGCCACCAAAATAACATAGCATGACAATTGGCACAAACGTAACAATAAGACCTATCCAAAAACCTACTAACTCTGACAAGTCAGAAAAGGCAAGTCCACGATATAACGCATAGCTAATCCCAATAACAAAAGTCGCAATATATATAAACAAAAAAAATTTAAAAGCTGTTTTAAGTTCTGACATCTAAAAGCTTCTCAATAAGTTACTACATGCAATTACTAGTATTATATTCATGAAAACATACAGCACTATTTACCCCATCAATTCAACATTATTTAAAACTTTTTAAAATAAAAACTATATAAAAGAAGCAAACTCACCATTTATCTTTGCAATAGAAAAAGCTAATGAGAGCATACCTCCTTGCCCATTAATTCTTCGAAAAAGTAATAAGTCTCTTGGCCTAAAGTCATATTTTTCAATACCCTTATTTATATCTAATCTTTTATCTGGTTCTACATAAACGTGATAGACCTTATTATCTAGACAACTATTAAATATAAATTCGTGATCTTTAATTTCTGTTTTCTCCAACTCACCATTTATTAGACACTCTTTAACTATATCAAGTAATTCTCTTTTATAATCTGGAACACTGAATGCAGTTGACAATATTTCTGTTGTATACTTTTTAAGATTCATAAAAGCATTTAAATCCTTTTTAATTACAACATCTATTACATGCCTCGTAAATTTTAATGCTTCTTCATCAGTAAAAGGTTGTAACTTTACTAGCCAAGGCTTTAAATCGAAACCGTCGTATTCAAACTCATGCCTGTATTTAAAACTATTGTCATCATCTAACTCTAAGTCTCCTATCTCTACTTTTTCTTTTAGCAGAGTCGTTATTATTTCTCCTGTCTTTTTCTCCACATCAATTTGAATATCAAAATTTTCTTTACTCACATCATCATTTTTTTCAGATGGCACAATTGAGATTTCTATTATATTTTTTCCTTTAACAAGAAATTGGTTTAAAAAGTTGCTTGCTGAGGATCGGCCCAATGTATAAAAATCTTGCAAATACAGATCATTTACATATACTTTCATATATATTTTTTCTGCATCAAGATTAATTCTAATAAACTCTTCCATCAAATCACCTTCTCGACAAATAGCTTCATTTGATTGACTTTTCATAATATATAACATTGAGTTAGCTTGAAGTTTTCAGCGACTCCTAACTCACATTGTTTGTCAATCTGTGGCAGTATACACGCATCAACAAAATTATTAGCTTACTTTATTCAAAAATATTAGTAAAAGTCAGTTATTTGATACACTTAACTTGGTTAAGTTTAGTAGTAATAATGTATATCTGTTAACGAGTTTTATGCGCTATATTACTTTACCTGTTACACTTGAATATACTTCTGTAACCAATTTTATATACAGCTCAATAGAGGGCAAGTGATGTACTCTAGATATGTCATAACTTTAGCTATACTAGCATTTGCTATAACTGCTTGTAATATGCCTGAAGAAAGCAAAGAGGAACTTGAGAAAAAAGCAGACGAGATTGTTAAGCGTTATGCTGAAGATATGTTACTCGTTAAAGGTGGTACATTTGTAATGGGATACCAAGATGAGTCATATGGTGTGTTTGTCCCGGATCAATACGATGCTCCTCAACATGAAGTGACGATCAATGATTTTTATTTAAGTCGTTATGAAGCTACAGAAGGTGATTTCTATGTATTTGCAAAACTCAATAACCTAAGTCTTCATGAATGGAATAATAATCTTAGTATTGAAAGTCGTTCTCCAGTAAGCCATGTAAGTTGGAATGACTCACACAAATTTTGCACTTGGTTAGCCCAACGTTCAAGTTTACCTTATCGTCTTCCTACAGAAGCTGAGTGGGAATATGCTGCACGGAGCCGTGGCCAAGATGTAAAACATGCTACTAATGATGGCACTTGGAAAGTAGGTGTCAACATAGCAGGTAATGAAGGCATATCACCTCCAGAAATAGACAAGTACCCCCACAACCCACTTGGAATATATGGAATGGCTGATGGAGTAAGAGAGTACGTTTACGACTGGTACGCTAAAGACTATTTTCTTAATTCCCCCCAAAACAATCCCACAGGCCCAGAGACTGGAAACGAGAAAGTTATTCGGGGTCGGCGTTATCATCAGACTCTAAGCGATGACTTCGAAAATCCAATGTATGCAAGAAATGCATACCCTGTTGATTACAGAGGCATGTATAATGGTTTTCGTTGTGCACAATCTATAAAATAACCACCCAATAAATAGTGTTTTACCACCAAAACTAACTGACCCCAATATTTAGTGCCTGTAAATTTTATATTGCTTTAGCAGGATTTATCAACCTGCTATTTTTTTGTCTTTAACTCTTTAAACTTAAGCCGTGCCTGATCAGGATATTTTTGTAAAATTTTTGGATATTCACAGTCTATGAAATTATTATACTCATCTAAAGTAACATGATCAGCTATATACCATGACTTGTTTTCTTCATATACCCTTAATTCATCATATACATCTTCAGCTATTAATTTAATAGTTTTCAAATCCCTTGAAACCTTTTGACTATCAATCACCCCATTAGTTAGTGTTTCTGCCAATTGTTTTGTATTAATATATACTCTCTCTTCATTTCTTACACCAGTTATTTTTATTTTATTCTTCCACCAACTGCTTTCCATCTGTTCAACGAACAGCTTTTTAATTTCTTTCTCACTAGCAAATGTTGACTCATAGTCTCGGGTATCTGGAAAGCTAAAATCAGTTATTTTGTACTTTGGAATAAACTCTTTTTCACAATCAAAAACTATATTTGACTGTCCAAAAGCCAAACTTGCTTTAACTACTCCTTTTACTCCAGTCCATACTACTTCACCTTTTACTGTAAAAATGTGTTCTTTTGCTGATGGATCAATTTCAAAATCTGCTTTAGTTTCAAACCCCGAGCTAAATATTCCTTCTGCTGTAAAGTTATCTGACACTTTGCATCTAAGTCCAACTTCAACACCAATGCCTCCAGTAAATGGGATAACTACTTTTTTCTCATTATCTTTAATTTGTATATATCTTTGAGCTTCAACTTTACCGGAGCATTTAACAAAAAGCTGAGCACCTATATGGTCACTCACTTGTATTCCAACCCCCATTTCTAACTCAAGATTAATAAACTCTAAAAAAATACCTGCCTCAATTATTTTGCTTGCCGTGTGGTCATCATTTTCTTTATTATACCATTTGACTAATATCCCCCCCTTCATTACTGCAAAGGTTACATCAAAATAAACTCCCCACTTTACATTAAAGCTTTTTCTTAATTGCGTTATCAGTCTTGATATCGCTGCAGCTACTTCAAGAGGTTGAAATAATGCCTTAGCTGAGTCAATCCCAATGGATTTATTATTTTTCTTTACTGACACACCAACATCAAAATTACTGAAGTCATACCCACCAGTACTAACAGATGCAGGTTCATATTTAAACTCACCTGTTTCATGGTCTAGAGTTGCTTCATTTTCAAATGCTCTTCTTTTATAAAATGTTTTCTCTTTTTTAAACTTACCATTTTCAATCCGACCAACTTTTTTTGTACCATGTTCTATTTTATCCCATTCAGGAAAACCAATTTTGACTTCCCATACATCAGGGCTATGGACGTGGACAGGCAGGTCTATACAATCTCCTGTAATCTTATTTTTTTTATTCACAGGGGTATGAAAAAAGTTAACCAGATCTTCTAAAATTATTGTTTCACCTGGTTTTTTTTTCGGTACCATATACCCTACGGGAATATAAAATAAATTTCCTTGATCTTTACCTTTTTTGTCAAAAGTTTCAGAGCCATATTGCACTTTTTCAGGTGCTTGGTTACCCTCTATACGTACATTTATGAGATCACTATCAATTTCTTTATATTTTTCTTCCTCAATTTTTCCTTTATCATTGCCACTAGGCACTACAGCTAAATATGGTGGATTCACAATAGATCGGCTATCGTGTTTACACCCTACTCGAACTCTACATTTAGAGTCACACTCTTCACAAGGCTTATCTTTATCCTCAGGAAGCTGCTCTTCTGCCTTAGGCTCCTCTTTCTTAGGTTCTTCAGTTTTTTTCTTATCTTTTGGCTCTTCTATTTTTTCTGGTTCTTGTTTCTCTGGGCCTTTCTTTTTTGGCCCTTCTGTTTCGGGTCCACCTGTTCCGGGTCCGCCTGTTCCGGGTCCGCCTGTTCCGGGTCCGCCTGTTCCGGGTCCACCTGTTCCGGGTCCACCTGTTCCGGGTCCACCTGTTCCGGGCCCACCTGTTCCGGGCCCACCTGTTCCGGGCCCACCTGTTCCGGGCCCACCTGTTCCGGGCCCACCTGTTCCGGGTCCACCTATTCCAGGCCCGCCAGTTCTAGGGCCACCTTCTGGCGGTACTGGACACTCTTCTCCTGGTTTTTGGCCAGGTATTTTTAACTCATAGCCTGCATAGATTTTATCTGGGTCTTTAATATCTTTATTTTCTTTTAAAATTTCATCTACAGTAGTATCGTGCTTTTTAGCCAGGTCACCTAATGTGTCACCCCGCTTAATAACATAGGGATCATCGCAGGAAGGCTCAGGAATACGAATATTGGTATTCGCGTAGATAAGATTATCATCGGTAATGCCAGGATTAGCTTGGCGTAGATCTTCAACGCTTACACCATTTTTTAATGCAATTGTGGCTAAAGTATCACCTGGTTGTATACGATAAATCTTATTTGAACTCATTTTCTGTAAACTTCCTAAAATTCTGCTAACCAACGCTACCTTAAATGTCTTGTTTTTGTTCTTGATACATTTTTAATAGCTGTGCTCTAAATGCTTCATCACTTTTTTGTGTATAAGAAAGCGGAATAAATTTATCTTCTTGATTAATAAGCCTATCTGCATTTTGTTCGTAAAGCTTTTTCACTAACTCATTGAGTAAGGCTTTATCAGCTTTAATATCGTTATATCTATCTAAATATTCCATTCGTATTATTAAGTCTTCATCACTGAATGGATCAATCAGTTCTTTTATTCCAAAGTCCTGGTATAACTGCTCATAGACAATGCATTTTATTGGATCAAACGGAACCCCAGGCTTTTCATACACTAGTGCATTATATTTTTCCAAACGCTGCAGTTTTTCATGTTCAGAAAAATCCGTATTAAACAAAATCTCTTGCTCTAACTTCATCCATTCTCGTTTGGGAATATCAGGGCCAAATTCTGTCACCACTAAAATGAGTCTCGCCACCAGTTTGGTTTTACTGATGCCATAATCATCACTTTTATCACACCAGTAACGAATCGTTTCATGCAGTTGTTTGGGTTTAAGTTTTTTAAATGCGGGGTTTTCTTCCATTAAATATAAAGCGATGGCTTCTTCCACTTTATGTTTATGCTCAGCCATAATGCCTTCCCACTGTTTAGCGCTGAACTCAAACCAAGGGCGCTCTTCTGGGAATTGACCGTGCCAGGTTTGAGAGTTTTGCCAAACGACCCATTCACGTTCAAATTCATCTTTAATGACATTATGAGTTTCTGTGCTACTTGTTTGCCGAAATAATTCAGGCCGGTAATGATTGGGCACCCATAACCTGTCGATAGGCCCTAATAATTTCGCTTGTTCATTGGTTGTACTGGCATTCAGTAGCGGATTAATCACCCGAGGATCTTGATAGCGAAACACTAGTTGCTCTGCCAATGGCGTTTTAACATACAACAAGCTTTGTAAGTACATTGATAATGACTCAAAAGCTAAGGTAGAGCCTAACAGCAGCCCCCAATATGCTTCTCGCGTTTCATCCAGTATAAAATTGACGATTTTTGAATCTGCTTTTAGCTCAACTAAGCAAGGTGATAAATGCAAGCAACCATTGAGGGGGGTATCAATAAATACGGGAAATACGGATGGATTATCTTCCAACGTAAATAAAGTTGGCATAAGCTCATCTACTATCGCCCCATCAATTAAGGCATACAGCTGATGCTGTTTTTTTTCGAAGTATTTGTTTAACTGGCTATTTAACACACTCATGATTATGTTTGTCTCCTACCCAGCCACATTCCACAGCACAATCAACACACTCACCATTGGACGCACAATCACTCACTAAAGGTGTACCTGTTTTGGCCGCTTTAGCAATCACTTCTTCTTGTCCTTGAATGACATTTAATGGTAAGGCTGCAACATTTTTCGCTCGGCTGGCACTGCCACTTCCAAAACTAATCGTGCTACCGACAATGGTTACACCCGAAGGATCCAGTTTGATGAAGTTGCCACCCACTTTAGCCGTCAATTCGACATGGGCATCCATGACGATTTTACGGCTGGCTTTGGCATGATGCTCACTCCGACATTTTTCCAGATAAGCTTGACCAAATTTGGTGTAGGTTGAGGATTGGGATTCAATATGCCGGTTTTGCCCTATTTCAATACGCTCATTTCTATCTTTTTGCCAATGGGCATCACCTTCTATGACTATTAGGCTGTCTTTGCCCACGACTAAATGACGGTGACCATTAATATGCTCACGGTGATCATTTTTAACTTTGATATCCATATCTTTTTGAGCATGGATATAAATTTGTTCCTGGCCTTTTTTGTCTTCAAAACGCAATTCATTAAAACCGCCACCACCCGGGCTACTTTCGGTTTTAAAGGTGCTGCGACTTTTATGAGCAGGCAATTCATACGGCACTTTATTATTAGCGTGATAAACACACCCAGTGACCATCGGATTATCAGGATTACCATCCAGATACTCAATAACCACTTCTTGGCCAATTCGCGGGATTGCAACTTGCCCCCATTGCCCTCCAGCTATTCCGGTATTAACACGAAGCCAGCGTGTGGTCTTTTCATTTTTTTGACCGTCTCGATCCCAGTGAAACTGCACCTTGATTCGGCCATGTTTATCGGTGTA
>NZ_AUAF01000187.1 GCF_000428585.1 Zooshikella ganghwensis DSM 15267
TTCTGATTTTACCGTAAAGTATTTTTCTTCTTCCTTTTGGCACAAAAACCAAATGGTACTTACAATCCCATTTAGAATGACTTAAGCTTTGATATGACATGTGCATTGTTTCCTTTTATGTGGGCCGCCAAGCCACTGGAAACTTTACACATGTCTTCTTTCTCCATAAAACTGAATCTAGAGGCCAAGCCTTGAGAGTCACACTAGTCAAACTAGTGGCTTACCTGTCAACGAGTTAGGTGGATACTTAGCTAGGTCAAATGACCCACCTCCAGGTAATACAGTCATTTGGCGTGGTCTTAATAGACTATATGAGCTGAAGGCAGGCTTTGAACTCGCCCAAAATTGTGGGTAATTTAATGCCAAGGATGGTGGAAATGCAGTTTATGCATAATGACATGGATGTCATATAGTAGAGCAATGCAGGCGCTATTGCCGAGGAGCATTTAACGGCCACCTCAGTCACTTATTTCTATAAGTTCCTGTGGCTTCATCACTTGACGGTCGTCCCTAAAACTCCTTCGCTTTGGGTATATTTATAATTAAGGTCTATAAGAAGGCCACTGAAAAACCAGACAATGCGAGGCATATGAATTTAATATCAATAAAAACAAGGTAATTATTGATAAAGCTATAGGTAATACTTAATAACTCTATGCATTGCAAAGATTTTTGCGGATAAATCATGCATTATATCCCCTAGCAAAAGATATAGTACATTTCCCCAATTTTTTTCAGGTTGAAAGGCTTACAGTACACTCTATAGCCAAAGCGAACTATAGCCAAAACGAAGTTTTTTAGCGGTGCTAGTCTGATCTGTGAAGACGAGCAACAGCAACCAAAGCTGTTTTAAAAGCGCTAGCTGGTGTGACAGTTAAATGCTCCGCGGCAATTGCCCCCGCATTGCTCTACTCAATGATTTGTGAAAGGTATATATAAGCCTGTAACTTGGGACATCTTATAAACATGTGTACATATTGGGAAAACACGATAATCTAGCGCTAAAAGGAACAACAGACCTCTGCACCGGTTAGCGTTGTCAAATGATTTAACAAGTACAACAGTCGCTTTTTTGAACAGATTAATGTCACGAATGAAGGATACGCTATGACTCCGTTTTGTGGTTGGATACAGCAAAATACACCACTCAATGCCAACGAAGCTGACAACATTTTACAACATATGCTGGGTACTGATCCTCATGAACGACAGTTAGGCCCACATCATGCTCTCGCAATAAGCCAAACGGACCACAGCTTTTTTATTCAAGATAGCAACACAACGGTATTAGTTAATGGCCATCCTCGCTGGAATGATGAACAATTAGCGACCCAGGCTGCCAAAAACTCACATGCACACGCCCTACAGCATGCCTACCAGCGTGACGGTATAGCCTGTCTTCATCGCTTACAAGGTCAGTTCTATTTTCTCATCATTGATCATAGCCAACAGGTAAGTTATTTGGGCACTGACAGAATAGGCAGTCAACCTGTTTATTATCAGTGGCAACCCGAACTGAGTTTACTAGCCTTTGGTTCTAGCGCGGCAATGGTAAAGCGTCACCCCCAAACTCATTGCCAATTATCTGAACAGGCTATTTTCAATTACCTGTATTTTCATATGATTCCAAGCCCAGGCACTGTCTACAAGGACACCTATAAACTGGAGCCAGCTCAATATATTAAAGTACAACACGACAAGTTATCACACCACACATACTGGCTTCCCGACTTTAGTGATTACACCAGCTTTAATGATGATGAATTAGGTAACTTAGTATATGACACGCTTCGAAGTGCTGTATTACGTGCAAGCGAACAGCCTAACCCTGGCGCATTCTTAAGTGGAGGACTTGATAGTTCAACTGTAGCCGGTTTTTTCAGCCAGGTAAGCACTGAACCGGCCAAAACATTTTCAATCGGTTTCCCGGTTGCAGCCTACAATGAAATTGACTACGCACGTATAGCTTCCAGGCATTTCAAGACTGAGCAACATGAATACTTCATACAACCAGAAGATATTTTGACTGCTTATGACTCGATCATCGGTGCACTTGATGAACCCTTTGGAAACTCTTCAGTTTTACCTACTTATTTTTGTGCAAAACTCGCAAAAGAAAATGGTGTTTCAACCATGCTTGCAGGTGATGGTGGCGATGAAATTTTTGCGGGCAATACTCGTTACCAAAAACAGATTATTTTTGAAAACTACCAAAAAGTTCCTTCGCTTGCCCGCCAAAAACTTCTAGAACCGATTATTATGCAGAGTGTTTTTTCACGATTACCCCTGGGCAGTAAAGCACAAAGCTACATTAAGCAAGCACTTACTCCACTCCCGGATCGACTCGAAAACTACAATTTTTTACACCAACATGCGGCAAGTGAAGTGTTTACCGCTGATTTTCTACAAAAAGTTGATATAGAAGCACCTCTTAGTCACCTACGAGATGTCTATCATAGACCCAAACAAGGTGACTATATCAATCGTATGCTCTATCTAGACTGGAAACGAACACTTGCAGATAACGATTTACCCAAAGTGAATCGAATGTGCCAGCTTGCTGGTGTAGATGTCGTCTACCCAATGTTAGACGATGATTTGATTGCCCTTACCTGTAGTATTCCATCCAATAAAAAAGTCAATTTTCAAAAACTTCGTTATATTTACAAGCATGCAGTGCGTAACTTTTTACCAGAAGCTATTATCAATAAGCCTAAGCATGGCTTTGGTTTACCCTTTGGTATTTGGACTAAAGAGCATAAACCATTACAAGAATATGCTTACCAATCACTAGACCACGTTGAGTCGCTCGGTGTTTTCCACCCCGAGTTTTTAGCCAATGCAAAACACATGCATCAACATCAGCATAGTGATTACTATGGAGAACTCATCTGGCTTTTAATGACACTTGGTCAATGGTGTAAAACACATTTAGACGAATAGTATGGTAAGACTAAAAAAAACAGCTTGGTCGTATACCTTTTGCTACAGATATATAACCACGCTGTTTTTTTGACAAGAATTTAAACAACTTCAGGCAAAGTATTCCGGTAATTCAAAACATGCCGCAACATAAACTTGCCAGAAGAAGTATCCCAAGGGGTAAACCGGGCCAGTTGATAACAGTCAGCATCTGGAGAAGAAACTCCCCAGGCAGTGGAGACGGCACACTCATAGCCTAATTTTTTTACAATATTAATATGTGCTGCCTGATAATCCCTGCCTGGCTTGCCATTTGGATAAGCAAACACGCGTAGAGGCTCACCAAGCACACTTTCTAAATAGGCTTTGTTATTAGCAATTTCCTGTTCAGCTTCTGTTTCAGGCAAACTAGCCAGTATTGGGTGGCTGCAAGTATGACCACCAATATCCATACCCTGCTGCTTCATATGGCATAGCTGTTCAACAGTCATCATTAAGTTGTTTGGTGCTGTCACTTGCGCTTGTTGAAGAACATATTCAACTTTTTCAGCACGCTCAGCATGAGGCAAGTAGATTAATTTACTTAATAAATAGTTTGCAGTACGTTCTTTGTTTTCTTTAGTATCAATAACAAGAGGATGCTCATCAATTTCACTGAGCATTAATGTATTCAGCGGCGACTGAAAAACAGCTTCTAGTATTTTATCATTCCACATACAGCCGCCATTTAAAAAGCCAGAAGCAATAAAAAATGTTGCAGGTAACTGCCACTTTTTAAGAATAGGCAATGCTACTTCGCAATTGTCTGCATACCCATCATCAAAGGTAATACACACAGCGCGCGGAGGTAGGGAGTTATTTTTTAAAGACTGTACTGCATCAGCTAACGGCAATACATTAAAGTACTTAGCCATCAAACCCATTTGCTGATCAAAAAGTTGGGCATCAACTTCCAAACCGATACGATTATAAGGTTTAGGATGCACTCTATGATAAATGAGTATTGCAAGTTTACCTTGTTGCTCTGTCCGTGAAAGCCAGGTCCCTAATGTTTTTAAACCGTTCATAACCATCAGATGAAACTTCCCAGCCAGATTATTCATTAAATGTTAAGATATTTTACATATTTTATTGCTCCCAGCGCCATTTTACCTTTGTAGAGCCTGTTGATTCACTAGGTTTTACTACTTCATCTTTAACAGTTTTTGGTTCCGCTAAAGCTTGTTCCACACAAACCCGAGTTAAAACAAGTAATGCAACCATGTGATAAGGCAAATCAAAGTATGCTAACCCCAAAAAGGCGCCACCTGTAGCATATGCTACCAAACCAACCTGCAACATCCGCGCCAAATTTAGTGCCCATACCAGATCCTCTCGCCCTTTGGTATTTTTAATAATCCAGCTACCTGTTCGCCATGCTAAAAAGAACAAAAAGAAAAAGATAAACAGTCCGATAAACCCTTGTTCTCCCAGCACTTCAAAATAAATACTGTGTGCATCAAAGACACGTGTTGGGTCTGAATAAACCGCAAACACCTCCTCTTTCCATGGACCATAACCACCTGCCGTCACTCGGTCTTTAGCCAGATTATAGGCCATCGTCCAGGCACTTATGCGACCCAGTGCCGACTCATCTTGCTCGTAGGTTTGAATCGTTGACATACGCTCAAAATATTTGGCCGGCATAGCCATCAAAATCACCACTATCGCTAGTACAGCCGCAAGACCAATCGGTAATTTGTTAGGACTTTTCAACCAAAAGAAAAACATCATCGCCATAGCACCTAAAAAGGCACCTCTGGAATAAGTGGTAATAATGGAAACACCAATGAGCACCATAGCACCTAATAAAGCACGTTTTATCCACTTATTATCAACCGTCATTTGCATAAAGCGAAACATCGGCAAAACCATAAGTAATGCCAGGCCCAACTCATTATTTCCCTCAAAATAGGAGCCAGGAGGTCCCCAAACCCTAAAGTTTAAACCGCTAAGAATTGAAAAAATGCCGCCTTTAATACCAAAAAAACCAACTG
Organism: Zooshikella ganghwensis DSM 15267; assembly: GCF_000428585.1. Lineage (GTDB taxonomy): Bacteria > Pseudomonadota > Gammaproteobacteria > Pseudomonadales > Zooshikellaceae > Zooshikella > Zooshikella ganghwensis. Next base: position 4,959 of record NZ_AUAF01000187.1, read on the forward strand.
AAAGCGCAATCACCCAAACCAATGTTTGAATACGCTCTCGGTTATTAATCAATATTAAAGTTAAAATAGTAAAAAACTGTATTTTCATGACACGGATATACTCAATTTTTGCATCTTCGGGATAAAGTGCAAAAAACGTCGTAATCGACATCCAGATAATAAAAATAATTAACGTGACTGTGACTGGCGTTACAGGAAATTTTTTGGTTTCTTTCGAGGTAACAAAGGAAATGACCGTTAATACAGCAACTAACATGGCATAAGGAAAACTATAACTAAATCCCCAGCTTAATCGGTGAGGATTCATATAACTAATCCAAGACCAAAAATACACACCAATATGGGGATTCATCAAAATTTTGGGAATCCCCACTAACACAATCAGTAAAACCAGTATATCGCGCATTTTGCCTGTGTTTTCCTTAGCTGAGGCAGTCGTCCTGCAAAATTCTTAACCACTCAATGAAGGTGAAAGCCAATTCTTTTATCTAAATGATGTTTACACATGTAATCATATAATGTCGTACTTAACAGACCACGACTTGCCGTTGCCTGCCAATGTAAATCAAATAATGAATTCGCCTCAATGACAACGGGCCCTTTATCAGTTAGCGCCACATCCCACGCTAAAACACCATTAAAATGAACACATCGTGAAGCGCGCTGTACCAAGGTTACTGTTTCTTGCCAATCAGGTAACTGAAAGCCTTCAACCACTAGGCCACTACTTTCATGAACTGCTTGGGGTCGTGCAATACCATTGATACGCACTGAACCATGTTGTAAGCGTCCTGTTGCCAATTCTATCGCTGCTGACATATTACCTAACGATGTGTTATCTGCAATCTGATCTGCTGCAGCAAGACGCATCATTGCCGCATGAATGCAAACATCTTCATCATAGCTACTGATTATTCTTGCCGTGTGTAAAACATTAGGGGCAAATTTTGCCATCTCCTGATGAGGGTTCAACCGCTCTTCTATCAAGTAGGTATCTAAGTGAGGTTGTGCCTGAAAATGCTCAAGTAACTCAGGCAGTGTAATTTCCCCTTGTGGTAGCTTTTGCCAGCGACCTGGCTCTATCTGATCACCCAAACTTAATACACCTACTCCCCGAGTACCTGCTACTGGTTTTATAAAGAGATTATCCAAGTTACGCTGAATCAACCACTTTTCTAGCTGCTGAGGTGTTCTCAATAATTGCCCATCATCACTCAACCCTTTTGGACCATAGGTTCCGTATACCCGGGCAACAGGAATTTGGGTTGCACTCAAAAAATGAGAAAAGATCAGTTTATTTTCTGTCAAAAATTTATAGTGTTCAGGCGAGACTGGCGCAACCCATCGCCAACGTTCATGGCACCCAATATATGTCAACTTTTCAGCCCAGCTGACTTCTGGTCTGAACAGCCCATATAAGTAGTAGTCATCAGCGGTAACACCATTTGCATACATTAACTTGCACTGATCCCACCAGTATTGATACCACTTACCACCAACGAGTGGGTGTTTCTGCTTATGCACATCTACATCATGCATAGCCCGCCGAAGTAAAGACAATGACCGGGCAACCAGCTTAATGATTTTCACACTTCACTCCATCGCTCAATTTCTGACCACTTTCAATCCACGTTTATCAAAAGCTTATTCTTCAGAATCACTATGCTGAGCAAGAAAACTTCATGAAACGTCTGTACTCGCAAAAAAATAGCCAGCGAATACTAATCTTAGTAGGAGGAAGGAGAATATAGCTTATATCTTCTCTGAAAAATCAACGTTTAGTGTTACAACCTTCACAAAATCAACGAAAGCTCTGTTTTTGTGAACTATTAATACTTGTGGTGGCTAATTATATATTCACTCTGGCATTAACAAATATAATGCAGGGTAAAAGGTTTAGCGAATAGGTTACAGCTGTTTACTGTATGACATCTTTATATACAAATAACGTCGTGTATCATATTGGTATTATGAATTTTTTGAGACAAGGTACGAGAAAAATTCAGCCTAAAACATAAGTCCAGCCCTACTTTAACGCGATGCTCGACTTTTTAGCCTATTAATTTAGCTAACTGAAGAGGAGCATTGCCTTGGTTCCTATTAAATAATACACACAAACTGTGTGATAATAGCTTGCGGGTAATTCGATTAGTCAAGCTCCATAGTGTTCTGCCTTTGGTTCGCTGAATATTAAACCTTTCTACTAGCTGACCAATCGTTGTCTCCACCCGCCGTCGGAGCCGGTTTAACTGTCCCCTCCATTTCTCAGGGAGTTGATCCACCATTTTTTCTCT
>NZ_AUAF01000188.1 GCF_000428585.1 Zooshikella ganghwensis DSM 15267
AAAGAGTTGGGGATATCAACATAAAACCGTTTGTCACGGGAAAGGGGAGTATGCTCGTGATGAAGATGGGGATGGTTTTCACGAAGTACATGTTAACACCATTGAAGGTTGTTGGTCATTACTACGCTCATGGTTAAGACCTCATCGAGGTATTTCTCAAGAAAAACTACCTTTTTATTTAGCATTATTTGAGTTTGTGTACAATATAAAGTGCCGAGGAAAAAGCTTACTTAATGATCTAATAGAGCTATTGATATAACCCCCTAGGAATCCATATAGAGCCTTATTTTTGTATGAGATGATACCACAGGATTCAATAAAAAACTATATTGAATCCTGTGGTATCATCTCATACAAAAATAATGAAGTGCATCGAAGTGACAATGATGGTTGTATATGGTTTAGAGACTCCAGTAGTGGTAGATCACAATCAGACATGGAATATGTACTTAACACACCTAAATTTCGACACTTTCATAATTTAATGCCAGCAGGAACCAATCCAGTTGTTGCTTTTTGTCAATTGATGGTGCTTCAATATCGTTCACAACTAAATCTTGACAATGAGTCAGGTACATATTTAGTTAATTTTCATCTATGGAAAGATGTATATACGAGTAAAAATGAAGCTCAACTTTCTCAACAGGTAAATTTTAGTTACTCAGCTGCTAATAAAGATAACTTTAGAGCAATTATTTGCCTTTAGCATGACATTAACCCCACCCTTCGAGGGGGGGGTAATTCGCAAATCAATAAAACTAGTTATTCAACGATAGCTGATAGCTTGACTGTGTTTTTTGCTATTTACGCCTACAACTTGTGCTGCAGTAAATGGCTGAACCAAAGATAAAAAAAGAGTGTTAATAAATAGTAGTGGGATATGTTCTTGCAAGAAATATCAACGTTCGTGGAAAAACCTTGAACTTTAAAAAAATGAATGCACAAGGCATTATTATATGGTAATTTTCCGGTAACAATTACCGAGTGACGAAAGATTTTTTTGGTGCTTTCTCATGGGCTACAGGTTTGACACTGAGCGTTTCAAGCATTACGTGTTCATCTTTACTTAGCCCAGTGCAGCATGCTGTTAAATACTCTATTTCACCTATGTATTCGATGTCTACTATGTTGGAAAGCATTATAGATTTTGAAGACGACGGTTGGGCTTCTTCAACAATAGCCCCAAACTCGCCTGTAATATCTTTGTAAACAAGTAGAAAGGTAATTGTTTGCTTGGGCGGTGTGATGAAGTTGAGCCAGACTACTGCATTTAAGCTCAAAATGTGTTTGTCTTTATTAGGCGCAGGCACCGACTTTTGTGGTTTTGTGCCCCGTAATAATTTAAAGAAAAAATTCCGATGTTCGGCATTTTGTAAGTCACTAGGCTGAGTTTGCATGTCCATATAGACTGAGCGTGGCACTTCACCCAGGATATGCAAGTTCAGGCAGTTTGTCGGTACCTTTTGAAACATATTCCAGTCCCTTATATTACTAATACATGAATACTCCATTGATGACGCATATTAGCTTTCTTTGAGCTTATTCCGAATTATTACTAACATAAATAAACAATTCATGTTTGGAATAACTAAAACAGCGACGCTTTCAGGTAAGTATAATCATGGTATCTGTAGTTCAACCAATAAAAGTTAATTGTTTATTTTGTGTTGGTTAAATCGGAATCGAATAAGCGTATATTCTTTTAACTACGAAGTATTTTAAAGTCTAAGAAATGCGTGGAACAGGAGATACAAGGGTCATAATTGCGGATCACTTTTTCGCAAAAAAACTTTAATGTTTGGTCTGAGTGGTTAAGGCCAAACTTTTTTACAGAGTATTTAAGATCCTGTTCAATGCGTGCCTGATTTTGGCTGGTGGGTGGAATAATGGTGCAACGAATAACACGGCCTTCCTCGTCCAGTTGATAGCGATGATAAATCATGCCTCGCGGTGCTTCGGTACAGAAACAGCTGGTGCCAGCTTTAGGTGTCACAGTTACATAAGGCGCTTCCACAGGACAGCCCTTGTCCAAAATTTTCCTGGCTTCATAAAGTGAAAAGTATATTTCAATGGCACGGGCTTGAATGCTGGTAAACATATTTTGGTTTGGAAACCTGATACCTAGCGACTCAACATACTTTTTGATTGCACTGGGTAAAATACGGTAATTATTATTGAGTCTGGCGAGTGGTCCCACTAAATAATCTTGCCCATTAAGCAATGAATAAAAAGCGGTAGAATGGGGTACCTGGTGCTCATGAAAGTGTTTGTCATAGCTATTATACGTCAGGTTTAGACCATTGCTGGCCGCAATTTTACCGCCATTGATTGGGTATTGTTTTGAGTGTTTTAAACTTACCCAAATAAATTCATGACTATAATCTGGCAACTCCAGCGTGGTGGTCCAGGCAATCAGGGACTTAGCGTCAGGTAAGGCATTATCAACCAGGGTGCGTACTGTATCCCAACGCTTCCTTTCCGGTAACCGCCCAAACCCTCCGACTTGCAGGCCGACGGGGTGCACGGATCGTCCACCCAGTAATGCCATCAATGCATTGCCCGTTTCTTGGAGGCGCATTCCCCGCTGTAAAATCTCTGGGTGCTGTTTTGCCATATGAATGGCGCTGTCAAAACCTAAAAAGTCCGGAGCTGCCAGAAAGTGAATATGTAATGCATGACTTTGAATCCACTCACCTAAATTCATCAAGCGACGGAGTTGAACCAATTGTTTTGGTAGTTTAATACCAAATAATCGTTCTATGGCTTGAATTGATGTCAGCTGGTACGCCATGGGACAAATACCACAGATGCGGGCATTTAAGTCTGGTACATCTTTATAGGACTTCCCTTCTAAAAATTTTTCAAACAAGCGAGGTGGCTCAAAAATTTTCAGATGTAGTTTTTCAATGGTGTCACCTTGCGCGGATAGCTCCAAAGCGCCCTCTCCTTCCAGTCGTGTGATAAAGGGGACGTTCAGTTTAATTGTGCGCTTATTATTCATTCTACTTCCCTGACATGGATAGTTTGCCAGCGCTGGTATTGGTCTTTAAAGGGGGGGCTATGGCTGTGGATAGCGGCAAAGCGCTGCGCTATTTCTATAGGCATCAACCCTAGTCCCGCGAAACGGTTTGCTAAGCTGTCACAGTTAGGTTGTTCTGATGGACCAAAGCAGCCATAACAGGCGCGGCCAAACGTTGGACAAATTGCACCACAACCGGTTCGTACTACAGGGCCTAAACAAGGCGCTTGTTGGGTCACCAGCACACAGACCTGTTGCTGGCGTTTACAGTCCATGCATAGTTTTTCGCCAGAGGGTTTAGGTTTGCTGCCGAGTAACAGCTGCTGAATAAAGTGATTCAATTGTGAGACGGTAATAGGACAGCCCCACAGCTCAAAGTCCACCTTAATATGTTCTGCGATGCCTGTAGAGTGTTGTAATGAAGACACAAACTCTGGTTTGGCGTAAACAGCTTGTAACCAGTTTTCATCCGACAGATTACGTAGAGCCTGAATACCACCACTGGTAGCACAGGCGCCAATACTGACCACGAGTTTACTGCGTTGACGAATGTGTTGGACGCGCTCAAGGTCTTCTGAGGTAGAGACACTCCCTTCCACAAAGGCAATATCCACTTCAGCCGTAAAGTGATTAATGCCCGCTTCAATAAAATGTTTAATCTCAACCTGCTCTAGCAAATCCAAAAGCCCTATTCCTTGGTTAAGCAATGCAAGTTGGCAGCCTGAGCAGGAGGTAAGTTTATGAATTGCAATGGCCAGTTTGCTAGGAGGCATAAGAGGTTCTCACTCAATGGCTGCTCATCAAATACCAGAAAGTCCAAACCAGGGTTTCACGGTGGGGTAATGAAATACCGGGCCATCTTTACAGACAAAGAATGGTCCTAACTGGCAATGGCCACAGGAGGCCTGACCACACTGAAAGTTACGTTCCAGGCTTAAATAAACGGCATCATCGGTTACCTGATGTTTGGCCAGCTGTTTAAGTGCTGCTAGCATCATAATTTCAGGTCCACACATCAGGACTGCACAGTGTTTAGCATCAAATTCTGCAAAGTCCAGAAGCTCCGTGACCATACCCAACCGCCACTGATAGCGATGTTTATATTCTTCACTGGCAGCCAGTAATACTTGGCAATTACCGGTGTTTTGCCAGTGGTCATACTGTGTTTGCCAAAGTAAATCATTGTGGTGCTTGACTCCCTGCAATATCACTATACGTCCATAGTGTTGTCTGTTTTCAACGGAATGGTTTATTGCAGCTACAACAGGTGCACAGCCCAACCCTGCAGTAATAAATACAATATCTTTGCCTTTAATGTGCTCCAGTGGCCAACCACAACCGAAGGGACCACGAAGACCAAGCTGATCACCAGGTTTGAGTTTGACCAGTGGTTGAGTAACACGCCCTACGGCACGTATCGTATGTAATAGTAAATTGTTTTGCCAACCCATAATTGAGATAGCGACTTCCCCTACTCCAAATAAATAAAGCATATTGAATTGGCCAAACGAAAAATTAAAGGGTGTTGATGTATTAAGCGCCAGGTGTAGTGTAAATATGCCGGGTGATTCCTGATGCTTGTCCATCAGGGTCGCTGTTAATGGTACAAAGCTAGCGATGGGCTGATTCATGGGGTGAGCCTTCTAGCAGCGTTTGAGCTTCGGCCACTAAGTCGATACCCACTGGACACCAGCTGATACAGCGCCCACAACCAACACATCCGCTTCGGCCATACTGCTGTTGCCAGTTTGCCAGCTTATGTAAGAGCCATTGACGATAGCGATGGCGAATTTCAGGCCGAAATAACTTACCTGCAATATAGCCATGTTGTTCGCTGAAGCAGGAATCCCACAAGCGTACTTGTTCCGCCTGTTGTAACTTAATATCACTGGTTGATTCCTGTTTTGAGCAAAAGCACGTTGGACACACCAGTGTACAGTTACCACAGGCTAAGCAACGGTCTGCCACATCTTGCCATTGGGGGTGTTCCAGGTTTTCTGTCAGCTTTAACAGTGAGTGCTCATCTGGCATGTGTCGTTGCTGTTGACTGGCATCGGCTAACTGTTGTTGAGCTATATCTAGTTGATCAATTGTGGCTTGTTGGCCTAGAGTCAGTTGCTGAAAAACAGCCTGCCCTTGTTCACTGCCAACCCCAATTAAGTAGCCATCCTCCAGCTCGTCTAACAGCAAATCAAAGCTGTGGGTTGCTGCTGGACCATCACCTGTTGAGACACAAAAACAGGTTTCAGCACTTTGGGCGCAATTGACGGCAATAATGAAAAGCTGCTCTCGCTGGGCTTGGTAATATGGATCAGGGTACGGACCATGGATGAAATGCTGATCTTGCAGCTTTAAGGCCGCCAGGTCACATCCCCTTAAACCCACCACTGCGATGGGGGTGACCTTTGCGGGGGCTTGGCGGAAGCATAGCCCTTGCTCGGTTTGCTCTGCCTGCCAAAGGGGCTGTTCTGGCTTGAATAACCAGGGTTTTAAAGCCTGAGGCCCAGTATTCCAGGCAAAGCAGAGATTTTTGCGGCTAGGTGTCAGATGGTAATGACCTGGTTTTGCCACTTCTTGCCAGCCCCACGGTAACTGCTCTACCCTGGCTAGCTCAGTAAACACAATAGCTCCGTCTTTCACGGTAGGCCCAACAACTTGGTATCCCGAATCCATTAAGACGTTGAACAGTTGGTTTAGGTGCTGACGCGCAAAAAAATGTTTAGTCATAAGTCAGTGTGGCAGACGTTTTTATACTGTCTATATGTCCAGTACTGTATTTATTTTCAGTGCTTGTTGCAGTGATCAGCCAATTTCGCCATTGATCGAAGCCATGCAGGGTTTTGGTTGAGAGTAATAAAACCTCAGCGTGAGGATTTAACTGAGCTATAGCTTGTTGAACTGTACTTAGGTCAAAATCAACATACTCCATTAAGTCAGCCTTATTGATAATGACCAATTCACAGCGACTGAATAAGTGGGGATACTTTTCTGGCTTGTCGTTACCATCAGTAACGGCCATCATAGCAATACGGTGAGACTCACCCAGGTCAAATAATGCAGGGCAGACAAGGTTGCCGACATTTTCAATAAAAATAAGTGAGCCTGATTTTGGCGCTAATTTTTCGAGTCCAGTTTTGACTAAATCGGCATCTAAGTGACACCCTGTCCCAGTGTTGATTTGAACCACCTGACCACCCGCCTTTTGCACACGCTTGGCATCATTGAGTGTTTGCTGATCACCTTCTAGCACTGCAATAGAGGGTAAATCATTGTGAAATGCACTCAGTGTAGCCTCTAATAAGGCCGTTTTCCCTGCACCCGGTGTACCCATTAGGTTGATACAGGTAATACCCTGTGTTTGAAAGCCCGTGCGATTCTGGTTTGCAATATCATCATTTTCGGCGAGCAGTGCTTGCTGTAAGTGCAGTGTTTTAGGCTCAGCCTGGAGATGATGATGACGGTGGTGATCTGACTCAAACTCAGTCAGTATGGCTTTATCTGAAGAACATCCGCAATGAGTACACATTAGGCAAACTCGATTTCAGTAAGCGTTAGTTGCTGTCCTGATAGTAAATTATAGTCATAACTACCACAGGGACAGGGCTGACCCAGTTGGGTGAGTGTAAAAACCTGCTGACACTGCTGACAGGACGCTTTAGCTGGATGATGGTCGATAATGAGTTGCGTATCGTTTAAGCCTACTGTGGCTTTTACCCAGTCAAAACACCCGATCAGTCGTTCAGGATCAATACAACTCATACTGCCTACTTCAATTTTAATACATTTTATCTTTCGGTTTAAATACGGCTGTACATGCTTTAATAAGGCATTAACAATGGAGAGTTCATGCACATTATGATCCTTTTTTTAATAGTCCTTATTGGTCATTAACTGCCTTTTTTTAAGTTCAATACTCTAGACACTTTTACGCAGCCATAGCCCCATAGTCACTCATCTGTTTATACACTTGAGCGACTTTTTGAATACTTAGAAGGTGTCTTAAAAATCAAAATTTAAGCAACTCTTTTGACTAAAATATGCAGCATAGCAATGTGAATCATTGCCTCACTATTTCTCGTTAAAACTTCATAATCTTTAGAATGACGCCTATAGTTGATTAACCATGAAAAAGTACGCTCAACAACCCAGCGTTTTTTTACAACATTAAACCCTTTACCCGCTTTTTCAACGACCTCAAGTATTATGCTACGAGTGATTTCATGGGACTCTTTTACCCATTCAACGACTGGATTACCTGA
>NZ_AUAF01000189.1 GCF_000428585.1 Zooshikella ganghwensis DSM 15267
GGAGACAACGATTGGTCAGCTAGTAGAAAGGTTTAATATTCAGCGAACCAAAGGCAGAACACTATGGAGCTTGACTAATCGAATTACCCGCAAGCTATTATCACACAGTTTGTGTGTATTATTTAATAGGAACCAAGGCAATGCTCCTCTTCAGTTAGCTAAATTAATAGGCTAAAAAGTCGAGCATCGCGTTATGGTAGGTAGATAAAGGAGTAAACATTTGATTAAGCCACAACTGTCTGAGGATGACCTGTGTTTTGATGCCGACCATATTTGGCACCCCTATACCTCAATGCAAAACCGTTATCAGATGTTTCCAGTTGTTTCCGCTGAAGGGGTTCAACTGACGCTGAATGATGGACGACAGTTGATAGATGGTATGGCATCTTGGTGGTCGGTCATTCATGGCTATAACCACCCTAAACTTAATGAGGCTATTCAGCAGCAGTTAGGGCTGATGGCGCACGTGATGTTTGGTGGGTTAACCCATAAGCCTGCTATTGAGCTGGCCCGAAAATTAATTGCAATATCTCCAGAACCTCTGCAACAGGTCTTTTTTTCTGACTCAGGTTCAGTGGCCGTTGAAGTGGCTATTAAAATGGCGTTGCAGTATCAGCAAGCAACAGGAAATACCCTGAAGAGGCGCTTGCTGACAGTAAAGCGGGGTTATCATGGTGATACTTTTTCTGCTATGTCTGTTTGCGATCCTGAACAGGGAATGCATACGTTATTTCAGGGGGTGCTCCAAAAGCAGCTCTTTGCTCCAGCACCTCAAAGTCCCTTTAAAGGGGCATGGCAACCTGAAGAATTGGCTGCGGTAAAACAGTTATTCAAGCAACATCACGCAGAAATAGCAGCCTTTATTATTGAGCCTATTGTCCAGGGTGCAGGAGGGATGCGTTTCTATGCACCAGAATATTTGGCTGAGATTAGAAGGCTTTGTAACAAGTACCAGGTTTTGCTCATAGCGGATGAAATCGCCACGGGGTTCGGTCGAACGGGTAAACTGTTTGCCTGTGAGCATGCTGGCGTAGCGCCAGATATTTTGTGTTTGGGGAAAGCGCTGACAGGCGGATACATGTCGTTTGCGGCAACGTTGTGCTCGGATGAGGTCAGCCAGGCAATTTCCAAGGATGGAGTGTTGATGCATGGTCCTACGTTTATGGCAAACCCTCTTGCTTGCAGTGTTGCTAATGCCAGTGTTGATTTGCTCTTGGCACAAAACTGGTCAAGCACTATTGCATTGATAGAACAAGAACTTATAAAGGGTTTAGCCCCCTGTTCCTCTTTACCTCAGGTGGTGGATGTTAGAGTCTTAGGGGCAATAGGTGTTGTTGAGTTACAACAGCCTGTTGATATGCATAGGGTTCAGCCGATGTTTGTAGAGCAGGGGATATGGGTGCGCCCCTTTGGTAAATTAGTTTATGTTATGCCACCTTATATTATTTCAAAAGAGCAGCTTGCCTTGCTTTGCCAAGGAATTTGCAACGTGATTACTCGGTTAGGGGAATGATTAATGGAAGCTCAAGGATCGTATGACTGGCAAACTTTATACCAGACGCATGTCGCTGTGCTAATGGAGAGACTGCAAAAAATTTTAAATGAAAATAAATTTGATGGCGTACTTATCTATTCAGGGACATCACCTGTAGCATTTCGTGATGATAACAATTATCCCTTTAAAGCTAATCCTCACTTTAAACATTGGCTGCCATTATCAGAGCAACCAGGCTGCATGTTGTGGATAACTCCAGGTATTAAACCTACACTTTTTTTTCTGCAGCCGCAGGACTTTTGGCATGCTGCTCCACCTGAACCTGAAGGTTTTTGGATCAATGAATGGGATATTAAAATTGTACGCACTATATCTGAAGTCCGGCAACAATTAGTTATTGATTGGAACAAAATAGCGTTTATTGGTGAAATTACCGATGATTTATTTGATTGGCCTGTTCAGCATATTAACCCGAAAACATTGCTTGCAAATTTGGAATATATGCGGGCATATAAGACAGAGTATGAGCAGCATTGCTTAAAAATGGCGAATATTCGGGCGGTTAAAGGACATCGTGCGGCTTATCAAGCCTGGTGCTCAGGAAAAACAGAATTTGAAACACATTGTGCTTATTTATTGGCCTGCCAGTTAAGAGAAAGTCAGTTGCCATATGATAGTATTGTTGCGTTTAATGATCACGGTGCTATTTTGCATTATGATCATTACCAAACATGTGCATCTGCAGAAATAAACAGCTTTTTGTTAGATGCGGGCGCAGTATATAATGGTTATATTGCAGATATTACACGTACTTATTGTGCGGGTGAGTCACATGTTTTTGGTGAGCTTATCCAAGCGCTTGATCTTGCTCAGCAAAAAATAATTTCAGAAATTAAACCTGGAATTTCTTTTGTTGACTTACATGAAAAAATGCATGAAGCGATAGCTGTATTGTTACATCAGTTTGAAATAGTTCATCTACCTGTAGAACAAATAATGAGAGATGATATTACCCAGGTATTTTTTCCACACGGACTTGGCCACTTAATTGGTGTACAAACCCATGATATTGGTGGGAGGCAGAGAGATATCAGTGGTGAAATGTTAGCGACACACTCTAAACATCCTTTTTTACGTTTATTACGACCGTTAGATATTAATGTTGCTACAACCATTGAGCCAGGAATCTATTTTATTCCAATGCTATTAAAGAGGTTACATCAAAGTACACATACTAAGCATATTAACTGGGCATTGATTGATGCATTGTGTAGTTTTGGGGGGATTCGTATTGAAGATACCATTATTATCAATGAACATGGAGCTGAAAATATTACGCGGAATGCTTTTAAATTAATGTTCGAACTGTGATTTTTTTGTAATTTTCTATGCCAGCAAAACTACTAATAAAATAAAGTGGTTTTGCTGGTTTTGTGTATAATTCTATCTTTATAGAAATATTTAATTCATAAAAATGACTTCTTTATATTGTGTTTTTTATTGCAGTATTTGTCGTGTGTTTTTACACATTTAAATTAAACTGTTATGTAGCAATCATGAAATAATATATTTTTTTTCGTAAAGACAAAGGCTTAGTTGATATTACCCTTTCTGGCACAGTAATTGTTATTAGGCAGAGGTAGCATGAGCTTCTATAAAGGGTAAAAAAATGACAAAGCTGAAACCACTGATTTATGCCTGCGCATTAACTGCACTGAGTGGCGGTATGACGTATGCAGATAATATTTTTCTTGATGTTGGAACGAGTTTTAATGCAGTAGATGCAGATTCCAGAACTGATGACTTTGAAAAGTTATTATTTAGTGTAATTGCCACTTCGACTTATACCATTGATGATAATATTTTTGGTGGTGATGATACAATATTGGATACTGGTGACAAAGTAGTTGATACTGGCACCTCAAATATTGGTTCTTTAGAGACGAGTTCTGCAACTGCTTTAGTTGGGCCTGCACTAGAAGGCTTTAACAATGACTGGGGATTAGATATAGATTATACAATCAGTGGTTATTCCGTCGTAGGCCCTGGTGGTATTCCTGATGAGTTAGCGGCAGTCTTTACTTCAGGTTCCGCAAGTATCTTCTTTGATGACTTTATGGGTACCGATACTAAAGTATTAGAATTAGACCTTACATCAAGTATGATTGAACCCACAAATGTACTATTGACAGGAATCGTTGACTACAGTTGGTGTGAGCCAGCGTGCTCAACATTTGTTAAAGAGTTCTTCAATTTCTCTGAACCTGTTGCGGGTGAAAATGCGTTTTACGATATATGGGCTCTCAACCTTACTCCACCTATCAGTATTATGTGGCGTTTAGATACCAACATTGATGAGGCAGCTATAGTAGCACCCGAACCGATTGCAGAAGGGTCTACTACATGGACGCGAGAAACAGAGTTATCACCAACCATTCTATTTGTACCTGAGCCTGGTACTTATGGAGTAATGCTTCTGGGTTTAGGGGCTTTGCTTTTCTCGCAACGTCGTCGAATGACTTACGCTTTTACAGATAAGCGTTAACATTGATTTCTCTTGCTTTGTTTATACTAATAAGTAGGCGTTAATAAGCACAATGGAGTGTGCTTAACCTCCCAGTTTTTTCTCTTCTAACCTTAGCAGGTCAAATGAATATAAAAAAATAGTTTGCGATGAGTAGAGGCTACGCAAATTTAAGCATTGCAAACCAACTTTCCGCTATACCTCAATCACGTTAAAAAGGTAATTTGTTGTATTTCCTTGAAATGGGGGAAGGCCTTTGAAAATCGTAAGTTAACTTTCCATCAAAGTGAATTTTACAACAATAAAAATATATGTGATTGTTTTATCTGATTTAGTGAGGCTTGGTAGCTACGAATGGACAGTATAGCGTGTACTTTTATATATAAAGTGTAAACTTTGATGCATTCTTGATGTTCTTTGTATAACTATGCGGTTAAGCACAGCAAGTAAAATATGGTTCAATAAAATAAGACCTAGGTTGTTTGATATCCTTCATTGATGATTTTTAGGATTGTTTGTGGGTTTACCTATACCCTTTACAAATCATTTTTGGGGTTTGTTGTTGGTGTTTTATACCTCAGTCACTTATTAATATTAAGTTCTGGGAGGTTCATCACTTGAGGGTTCCCTAAAAAAACTTTGTTTGGGGGTAAAAATCACAATACTTATATACCCATTACCAACGAAATACACTTCATAAAGGGACTTTTTATGCTGAGTTTAACGTTAAGTAGTGATCAAGCTATCTGTATTGGCAATGATATATTGATAGTGTTTGAGTCTGTTTGCGAAAGCAGGCAGCGAGTTAAAATTAAAACGTTTGCTCCCAAAGAAGTATCGATCAAGCGGTTAGAAATTTATGAGGATCGAGATCGGGTTGAAAAAGATTTAAAAGAATATTTCACAAAAATTAGGCGAAGACGAACAGGTCGTATTACTAAAAAGCCTTATCGATATAATCGTTCAGAATCTAATAAAGCTAAAATTCATTTTAAAAAAAGATGACATTTAAACATTGGTGTTGATAACTGACAAAATATATAATTATTGTGTTGTTTGTCACATAAGCGTTAAGAGCCATGTTATGGCTTTATAGTTCACTTGCAAGACTATCGAATACATGATATTTGCTTACTCTTGAAAGAGAATTGTGAGGTAAATCATACGTTGTTATATAGACACTTCATATACGAGTTGGTTTAGTAAAATCCGTACTACGGTTTTGTCTGTGTTGAACATATTAAATATCCTTCACCAATCAATTATATTTATATGCGCTATCCATAGCGCTTACCTTAATGGGCCAGTGAAGCTGTTTTAATGTGTTCCAGACAGATTAGTAGGAGTTGTTGTATTCCAAAAGGCATCAAGATCAGCGTTCTTGACCATTGAGAATGGTCTGAATGCAGTTTATGTATAATGCTGTTTATATATAGTAACGTGGGTTTCATGTAGTAGAGTAATTGCTGAGGAGCCTTTAACTGTCATCCTAGCCGCTCATTAACATAACCGCCTGACAAACCCTTTTAAAACACAGTTGTGGTTGCTATCAGTTAGTCTTAACTGATCAGACTAGCGCCAAAAAAGCCTTCACTGTGGGTATAGCACTGATCATTAAGTGAAAAGAATAATTGTAAATGTATCTAAGTTTAAAAAGAGTACTGTGCTGTATAAGTTTATGCTTAATATTTCATGAAGGCATAGCCACTGCTTCTACTGAGAGGAGTACAGTAGTCGCTCAGCCTGAAGTTGCTGAAATTAGTACCCAGTTAGTTGCTATTAGCGATAGTGCTTTTGGGTCTGTTAACCAACTGTTGTATACATTTCTTATTACAAATACATCATCAACAGCTATTGATCTACGAAATAGTGTAATTCAATTCATAACGCCCTTTCGTTTAGAAAGTATTGATGGTGATTTTGGCGCAATTAGATGGCCAGAGAATAAAATATTTGTCTCTGAACGCCATCCTAAGGGGTATCAAAACTTGCTTACCCTTGCTTACAGTGTTGAGTCTTCGCACATTGATGATGAGCAAACGAGTTTAAAACCGGGTGCAAGCATTCAGTTGACTTTTGAAGCACCGTTAGGCATTGAACTTGAGGATGTGCGTACATCGCTTAAGCTTTTATTGGAGCCATCTCCTCCAATGAAAGTTGGACAGCTGCTCATAAAAACCCCATTACCAACAGAAGCCTTATTAAACAGTCAAGCGCCTAGTATTGAGGTTTTTGGTGAAAATGGTTATCACCAACAAGTGAGTCTTGACTGGGGGCAAACGTATATTATCGATCAATTACCTTATGGTGACTATGCTATTCATACTAACCCATTAGAGCACTACCCTGGAGGAAGAGACCAGCATGTAGCTCTCACACATACGTCACCGTCTGCATCTTTATCTTTAGAATATGAACGTTATATAGATACGGTAACGCGTTTTACGATAACAATGCCGCACAAGCAAGAATCAGCCAATGTTGAGAAAAAAATATACTTACAAAACTTAACTAGAGGTGGACTTCCGTTAACGAAGGTCATTAACTGGGGAGAAGAGCTTGTTTTGAATAACCTTATTATGGGGCATCGTTACCGCTTGTGGGCGACTAGTTTTACTTATAATGGCACTAAATACTTGCCGAATATAACACATAAACGCCCCTATGAGTTTACTGCAAATCATCATTCTGCAGATAAATTTTCACTACAGTATGCAACAAAATCAGAATTAAGTAAAACGTTGGTGCCGATACTGATTGAAGTAACGGGCTTGCCCTTGGGCGCACGACCATTGTTAAGCCTTAAAGGTACGAAGATGAAGAGAGTATATCAGTACCCAATAAGTCATGCTGAAACAACTATTTTAAGTGTAATATCAGGTAAGTATAAAATTCAAGCAAGCGTTTACTCTGTAAATAATAAAGAATTTACCCCTACTATCTCTCAAAATGAAATTGCTGTGAAAGAAGGTAAAGTTAATAAAATTTCAGTGATCTATAAAAAAGTAAAGTAACTCGTTGACAGGTAAGCCACTAGTTTGACTAGTGTGACTCTCAAGGCTTGGCCTCTAGATTCAGTTTTATGGAGAAAGAAGACATGTGTAAAGTTTCCAGTGGCTTGGCGGCCCACATAAAAGGAAACAATGCACATGTCATATCAAAGCTTAAGTCATTCTAAATGGGATTGTAAGTACCATTTGGTTTTTGTGCCAAAAGGAAGAAGAAAAATACTTTACGGTAAAATCAGAA
>NZ_AUAF01000190.1 GCF_000428585.1 Zooshikella ganghwensis DSM 15267
AAACACCGGTCAGAGAAAACATGGTGGATCAACTCCCTGAGAAATGGAGGGGACAGTTAAACCGGCTCCGACGGCGGGTGGAGACAACGATTGGTCAGCTAGTAGAAAGGTTTAATATTCAGCGAACCAAAGGCAGAACACTATGGAGCTTGACTAATCGAATTACCCGCAAGCTATTATCACACAGTTTGTGTGTATTATTTAATAGGAACCAAGGCAATGCTCCTCTTCAGTTAGCTAAATTAATAGGCTAAAAAGTCGAGCATCGCGTTAGGTACGTTAACAAAAGACACAGATAGAGTTCATATGAGTGAAACATTAATCTCAACACTAGTCAGCCCCAGTGGAAGCATGAGTGTCCTTTCCAATAATGAAGTTAAACAACTTCAAGACACTACCAAAGGGGGACTTTACCAACTATTTCGCCAATGCTCATTGGCCGTTTTAAACTGTGATGAGCATTCAGATAACCCGTATAAAATTCTTGAGAAGTATCAAAGTTATGATATTCGGATTATCCACGAGCACAGAGGTCTAAAGTTACAGCTGCTTAATGCCCCTGGCAATGCCTTTGTCGATGGACAATTGATCAAAGGGATCAAACAAAACCTATTTGCGGTCGTGCGAGATATTCTTTATGTCGCCAATGAAGTCAAACTTCACGCAGCGGTTAATACCGAAAGCTCTAGTGACATCACCAATATGGTATTTCATGTCTTACGCCATGCTAATGCTTTTCGCCCCAAAATACACCCGGACATTGTGGTATGTTGGGGAGGACACTCCATTGGCGAAGTTGAATATAAATACACCAAACGTGTTGGCTATCAGCTTGGACTACGAGGGATGAACATTTGTACAGGCTGTGGTCCTGGTGCCATGAAAGGTCCTATGAAAGGTGCCAATATTGCCCATGCCAAACAACGCATCAATGGTAGCCGTTTTATAGGGCTGACAGAGCCAGGTATTATTGCCGCCGAGTCACCTAATCCTATCGTCAATGAATTAGTTATCATGCCCGATATTGAAAAGCGTTTAGAAGCGTTTGTCCGGATGGGGCATGGTATCATTGTCTTCCCTGGAGGACCGGGAACATTTGAGGAAATTCTGTATATTCTAGGTATTTTATTACACCCCAATAATCGAGATATTCCATTTCCTGTTATCTTCACTGGTCCCAGTACCGCAAAAAGTTACTTTGCGGATATACATCAGTTTATTGGTAAGACCCTTGGTCTTGAAGCCCAACAACGCTATAAAATCATTATTGATGATCCTGAAACTGTGGCTAGGGAAGTTAAGTTTGGTTTGGATGAGGTCACCCGTTTCAGACGGCAGACAGGTGATGCTTTTTACTATAATTGGCAGTTGACTGTAGACCATGAGTTTCAACAGACTTTCGAGCCTACCCACGAAAATATGGCCAGTCTTGAGTTATCTAAACAGTTACCCGCCTATAAGCTAGCAGCTAACTTACGACGAGCTATGTCAGGTATTGTTGCAGGTAATGTAAAAGAAGTTGGCATTACAGCCATTACAGAACATGGCCCTTACAAGCTGTTTGGAGACCCTGAACTCACAGAAGATATCAACCAATTACTGCATTCCTTTGTTATCAACCAGCGAATGAAACTACCCGGCAGTGGTGACTATGAACCATGCTATGAAATCATAGGTAAACAGTAGACTTAACTTGAGTACCCATTATTGTAAGCACACTTCATAATGGGTACTTTTTTACACCTCGCTTCCTCTACGCGTTTGCTAAAACACCCACATGATTTAGTGAGCAATTTATTTAGAAACTTAATCAAGTCCGTTGTTATTGATTATAGCCACCCACTAATAAATCTTCCCGCCATTTCTCCAGTAAACCTTCACTTTGCAACTGCTTAACGCCTTTATTAAAGTCCTTTAATAGCTGCTCTGACTGTGCATTGTTGCGAGAAAACAATAAGTGCCCTTTTGCTTCAACAAGTGGCTTGGGATTAAACTCAACGAGATGTACTACAGCCTTATCAAATTTTTCCGCTAATAGCCCAAAACCAGCAACAGTTCCCATTGGAAACAAGTCAATTCTAGCAGCAAACAGCTTCTTAAAGTTTTTGTCATCTGCTGATGCAGTCTGCACATTCAATTTACCAGATTCAGCTAAATCCCAGAATTCTTTTGTATAGGTATACCCTGTCGTTGCACCAATGGTTTTACCTGAAAGATCAGTCAGCTTATGCCACTCTTTCAATGGGTTGCTTTTTAGGTGAAAAAACACGGTCTTTTCCGTCATTACAGGCTCACTGTAAATAAAGTCCTTTTCTCTGTCTGGCGAGTGAAACCAAAAAGATGTCGCATGATAATCCCCTTTTTTAGTAGATTCATAAGCACGTTTCCAAGGAAAAAATTTAAACTCCACTTTATAATCGCCAGCTTTTTTAAATGCTTCTGTTATCACATGGCTAACAAACCCTTTATGCTTTAAACTTTCTGAAACCCAAGGTTGATACTCTCCAGTTGCAATTAATACCGTAGTTTCAGCCTTGCCAATTATTGAATAAACCATAATCAATAATGCGATACACCATCTGCTGAATAGTTCACAACCTGTTTTCATTTAAGCACCCTATAAACATCACAATACTGTCACATTCAGGTTAGTACATCATAAGCGCATCATCGAATTAGATAAGACCACCATGTGTCACTGTATAAAAAAAAGCCTCAACACCTGTTTCTCAAACCAACTCAAGTCTTGAAAATAAACTTTTTGCAGTCTCCCTATCACGCCTAAATAACCATTAATGAATATTTTGATATACAATCTTTTAACAAGATAAAGGCTGGGTAATGTAGTATAAGCTGTTTACCGCAGCTTCATTTGGAAGGATGAAACACACTTAGCATTTCTATTGATTTAAAACGGACATGGTAATATCTAAATACTTAAACAGATCATCAGCCATATAACGAACCTGATGGCTGCTTTTCTTTTCTCCAAGCCGAACAACAACAGTGTTCATTGCCGGAATGACCAAAATATATTGACCTTTGATACCTTGTAATACTATGACTTCTTTATTCTCATAGGTTGTTAACCAAAAGTGATAACCATAAAAGTCAACTGGCTGGTCATCTTTGTGGCCCTTGAGATACTTTGCAGGCTGTGTGGCATTAAGCAGATAATTTTGAGGAATAACCTGCTTATCTTGCCACAACTCTTCGTTTAATATCAGTTGACCAATACGAGCAAAATCACGTGCACTGCTAAAAAAACAACAAAAGGCTTTTTCTTCTCCATCAGCTTGGTCCAAAGACCATAAAGCAGGTTGATTTGCACCTATTGGCTGTCATAATTTTGTAGACGCATAATCAGACACTGTTATTCCTGTCGCCTTTTCAAGCACTTCAGCAAGAATCTGCGTATTAATGCTTGCATAGTGAAAGTGCAAGCCAGGTTGTTCTGACACTTGCAATGTATTAACAAGACTCACTAAATGTTGCCCATAATACGCCTGTGCTGTAACAGAAAAGGGACTACTGTAACTTTCTTCCCAGCTTAAACCCGAACTCATTGTTAATACGTCTTTAATGCTAATATGCTTACGCTGCCCTTGGCTAAACGCAGGCAAAAAATCACTTAATTTCTGCTCTAAGTCACGAATATGTCCCTCTGATATCGCTATGCCCACTAGTAAAGAAACGATACTTTTAGCCATTGAAAAGGAGTTAGCGCGTATATGCTCATCATAACCTTGCCAATATTTCTCAAGTAACAGTTCACCATTTTTTATAATCAAAAATGCTTTCGAATCATATTCACCTAATACTGACTTAGCTTCATCACTCAAGTTAACTTGATTATAATTTTGTGCCTTTGGCCAAGGTATAACATTGTCAGCGGCAACAACTCGATTATTAAATATTTGATAATCATCAAGATCTGCTTTTTGATACAATAAAAGTGAAGGTAAATAGCGGTAAGGTCCAGACACCAAAAGGAGCATAATAATCATTGTCAATATTAACGTGCAGCCAATAATCCATTTTAAATGCTTGCATTATTTATACCTTGATAGTAGTAAAGATTTTCTATGATAACGTACACCCTTCACGACTCATTTAGTTTTTTTGTCAGCCTTCTTAATCATTATCAAAAAACTGCTAACAAGCATTTATCAATATAATCATCTTTAAACATCTTTAAAAACCGTGCCTTTTTGTAAGAGTAAATCAGCACGGCACAGGGAATCACAGTGTATAAGGAATACATATGCATCCGACTACAGCTTTTGACACGGCTATCACGAAAAAGTGTATTTTCATTTTTAGAGGCCACCTGTCCTTGAAAGCTGTTTTTAATCATAATGCGCCAATATACTTGACTCGTCGCCTAAAAAGAGTACGTATTAAATAATACGGTTGATAACGCCTTGACGGAACAGCTATAGTCTTAGACTAATGCTTTTCCAAACTATACCCTATACGCAGGCTTTTAAAGGGGGCTATAGTCTGGCCTGTGAAGACCAGCCATAGCAACAAACGTTTTTTTAAACCAGCTAACTTAGCACTTAAAGTAAACACTATGTATAGACAACATAAAAGTGCGAGAACAATTAGAGTCACTCAGAGAAATAGCCATGTTTTAGTAAAACCTGTCCTTGTGCATTAACAATACAGTAGCGGTGTACTTCATCAGGCGTTGGCCATTGATAGGAAGCAAACTGTTTTGCTAACACCTTATCAGGCACAGCTAATACACGTCTTCGATCGCTTTGGCATATCTTAGAGTACGGTGCTTGGAACACCACCAGCGTTACTAACGCATGATAGTCTTTACCAATATCACACACGACTTTTCTAAAGTCATAACGTAAATTAGTCGCATCCCAAATCACATTAATGCCTTTACGCAAGCAAGCTTTAAGTCGATCCTTTGCTAAGTGTAATACCTTACCAGTATTTGCTTGGCTGGCAGCATTTCCGTTAATTTCCCGTCGAATTTCATCTAATGAAACAACCTGATAATTTGATCCCTGTTGCCTAACCCATGTCGATTTACCTGAACCACTGGGACCACATAAAACCACTAATTCAGCAAAGCCATTACGTCGTTGATAGGTTATAGCAATTGCCTCGTCAACAGTCGAAATAAAGCCCCTCTCCATGCCAGAAACAGCGTGACTATATACATAGTCACGACTATCGGCAGATAGTGATATTAGTGAACTTTCCAGTTGTTGCTGCCAACTACGATGAATGTCTTTCTGCCACACCCCATACTCCGTACTAAAAAGCTTGAATTCTTCTAAGTGCATTAACTGGCTTTTTATATCAGAACATATGCGACCACGCATATCAGCAACTTCAAGCCAATATACCAGCTCTATATCCACACACCGGGACAACTGCCAAAAATCCCCAGCACTATGGTTTCTAACCATTAGTAATTTTGGTCGATGATGCTCTCCAACCAACCCCATAACTTGGTAAATAACGGAATAGCTTAACTCTATCTCAGGTAATAAAAACGTTAGGTATGAACGACCTATTGCCTCATGTTGTGGTGAAACAATACGACGTACTTCTCTTATTTCTCTCTCTCGCACTGAGAGTGGTTTACCTATATCGTGAAATAATGCTCCTAAAATTAAAGCCTGGCGCTTTTCTCCAGTTATATGAGCAGCATCACTATCTAATAATACATACAGCTCTTCCAAAACCATTTTTGTATGAATATATACATCACCCTCGCCATGCCATTCAGGGTCCTGTGGAGTATCTTTTAAACTACCTAACAAACTACATACATTGCCCAAGTAATAAATACATTCATCAATATCAGGAGATGCATTTTGCTTTAAAGCCTCTAACCACTCTTTACGTGTCACTTGATAGTTCTCCACTTTTGTTTATGCTTCCTTTACCAACCCCACGACAGAGCAATTTGTTTGCTATTACAGCTGTGTGCATCCAATGTTCATCGGTCTGAACATGCGACTTCCGCACCCATTTAGCGACAGACTGCGCAAATTCACTATAATGAAAACGCTCGCTTAACCTAACCACATAACCTTCCATTGATGCAGTATCAATATTTATTTGTTGAATACGTTTTTTATTCCATTTCCCCTGAAATAACACAGTCGGTGGAGTCAAATTGAGTAACTCAAACCATTCTTCACTCTCAGCCCAAGACAGGCAACAGTTATGCTCATCCCAAATTGAAAACACCATAAAATAAGATAGCAACTGATCATAAGCAATGGCATGTCTGGCATAAAGATTCTCACCACAAATTCGCCATCCCACTGGAATATCTCTAGCAATAGCCGCATGTAAGGCTTTTATCCAATCCCTTGATGGGTGATGACGACTATCAATTGAACGCGCATGGATATAATCACAATATAAAGAGGTGTTCTCACCATCCATTTTTTCAGTGACAATAACCTGCTTACCTTCAAATTGGCTTGCATCACAACATCGCAAGTCATCAATTGAGCCACCTGGAGACCAGGGCAAATGCGGTGTTCGTGGATATTTGTAGCGTTTCACGAGGCTACTGCTCATGATCAATGTACTCCCAACCTACTAGCCAAAATACAGTCATTCAGCCTGGTTAGCCAAGCGTCAGACTAAACACATCTTTTTTCTGACTTTGGGTTTAACAAAAAACGAATAAGTATACTCCCAGACAAGCAGTACCCTTTATTAAGCATAGTAAAAAGGTGTACAGGTCATTAATACCATTGCCCCACAGCTTCTATCATGGAAAAAACAAGATATACCACTAACAAAGCGCATTATGTATCAAGTTGAAATGGGAATGCGCATATGTGCATGAAAAATAAACTAAGCGAAAACAGTACTACGAACCTAGCGCCTACCTAACAACAAGGGAGCTATTCAATGGCTTTTGGCATACTTAGAAAGTATGTAACTGATTCAACTAAGGCGGGATGTATTACATTGATTTAAACGAAAGCTTGACCTTCATTCCTCGCTATCAATTATTTTATTAACGCCGAGTACTATGTACAGGACAAAAAGCTGAATAAATAAGAAAAATCAATTAGTTAGAAGTGAATTGATCCCTCATTGGTATTACAATTCAGGCTGCGAAACCATGAAGAATTGTAAAACAATGAAAGAGATCAATTCACTCACCAAAGAGCTTAAAGGGGTTTTTGGTTGGCATCAAGCCCGAGTCACCTTGCTAGCCCAATTTATTCTAGCACTGGTAAAGGTTCGTTCAGTCAATCTCA
>NZ_AUAF01000191.1 GCF_000428585.1 Zooshikella ganghwensis DSM 15267
GAAAACTTAAGGACACTGTTCAACTACCCTGATGACATTCGAAGAGCGATTTATACGACGAATGCGATTGAGTCACTCAACAGTGTCATTCGAAAAGCGATTAAAAAGCGTAAACTGTTTCCAACGGATGATGCGGCAAGAAAAGTTATTTTCTTAGCGATTCAAGATGCATCAAAAAAGTGGACAATGCCGATTCGAAATTGGAAAGCGGCGTTAAATCGATTTATGATTGAGTTTGAGGATCGACTTAGACCCTATATTTAAAACTGGGCGGATACACAGAAATATTTACAGGGTCTTTACGCGCGATCTATAGCGCTTAACCTAACAGTTCAACACAGCTGCTCTAATGTGCTCCTAAAACATTACCAAGGCTTATTGTATAACTCTAAAGGTCATCTCTAAAGAACATCGAGTTCTGCGTGCTTAACTGCCATCCTAATCATTCAATGGGCTTGACCTACAAACCTTCGTTGTAGGTATATTTTACTCAAAATCCATTTTTTCTGTTACTGCAAACCCATCGGCAGTGACAAAGGAAAATCCTTTGTTTAATCTCTCGATAATATTAATCGTTGCAGTACTTGAAAAACGTGTGTACCAAGGTGAAGCACCTGCTTTTTTTGCTGCAGCAATTTCCTCATCGCTGAGTGTTGAAAGCTTAAGAAGATCTTTTGATCCGATCATTTCATTCAGTTGCAAATCTAAATTTACAATAAGCTTATCTTCTTGCTCATAATTAAAGTTTAATTGTCTAGCAATGAGCTCATTGCTGCCTACGTCT
This sequence comes from Zooshikella ganghwensis DSM 15267, assembly GCF_000428585.1. Lineage (GTDB taxonomy): Bacteria > Pseudomonadota > Gammaproteobacteria > Pseudomonadales > Zooshikellaceae > Zooshikella > Zooshikella ganghwensis. Next base: position 785 of record NZ_AUAF01000191.1, read on the forward strand.
GGGTGAATTGCAAAGTTTGATTCCTTAAGTTCCATTGTCGTATTTTCGAATGCTTTATCTGCTATTATTTGTTCAGGGGTTATAGCAACAAATAGTGGTAACTTAATATCACCATATTCATCTCGAGTCCGCAGTTCAGCACCTATTAAGGTGTAATCATCAACTTGAACTCTGGTCCACCACCAGTTTTTTAACAAACTTGAAAGCGCTGCATTTCCCCAGTTATGGTCATGATAACCTGAGCCTTGAACACTGTGAGTTTCACCATTGTAGCTAATTGTACCTGTCATCTCACCATTGGGCACAGAAGGAAGCCACGCAAAATATTTTTGCGTCTTCTCTTCTCCAAAATATACATGTCCATTTCCGGGCCGCCAAGAGGGCACCATTCTGCGTAAGTTTAAGTCAACTGCTAAATCGTCAATACTTGCATAGATTTGATAATTCGTTAAATCACCTGAAACAGCGTTTCCTCCAATCCTAATATCACATTTATCTATTGCAAAGAAAGCTGATTTAGCGGTAAATGCTTTATATTTATAATAAACATCACCTTCAGGAGAGGTAATGGTAATGCTTATACTTGGTGTAAAGGGATCCATGGGGCGGTAAAGGCTTTTTGTATAGTAAACAACCACCACCTTCGTTCCATCTTCCATATGACCATCAAAGTACCACCACTCATATGTACCTGGCTCAGTTGTCGTTCTAAGTCCATCTTCCCAAGCTTCAATTTTGTTGGGGCTTACTCCTTCTTTTTGAAAATCTTCATTTGAAGTACCTAAATAAGGGTTTGAATCCGCAAAAATATTACTTATAAACCCTAGCACCAATAACAATAATAAAGTCAGGTGAATAGTTAGTTTCATATAATATATCTCCTTTCATTATACGAATCTGAGTTTTTAAATATCACTAAGAACTGTTCCTTTTCTTCCATAGTGCATTATGGAAAAGATCTTTTCTATTACTTTTTCTAAACAGTCTTACAGAAAAATATTGATTACTCTCACTTTGCAAATCATAACAATAGTCAATGTTTATTATGCTTAATGCAATACATCTGTTTTTTGATATTTAACAAGTTTATACATCTATTATTGTACTTATAGGTGAAATATACCCAAAACGAAGGTTTTTAGAGGGGATTTCAAACGATGAAGCCCCTGGGCAAGTTTATTACCGCAGAACTTACTCAGGGGCTTCATTAATTTATATACCAGTGATATTGAGTGCTTATATTAGTGCTTGTTAACATTATTTGAATATCACTGTTAGGGAACATTATGCCCTTTTGCAGCCACCCAAATTCGATACCATTGCTCATGTGTTAACTGAAGATTCAACGACTCAACCCCAGAGGTAATACGCTCAATTTTACCGCTACCAAGCAAGGCGACAGGGTTTGTTGGTAAACGAAGTACCCAAGCATAGAGCACTTGCGCTATGGAAGCTGCCTGAATTTCATCCGCTATGATTGATAATACCGATCTAATCCTTATCGCTTGTTCTGTATTTTCTAGTAAAATTCTGCTACCAGCTAAGCAAGACCAAGCCATAGGTTTAACACGGAGTGCTTGAAGTTGATCCAGTGTGCCATCTTCCAAGCAAGACATGTTCAGAGGGTTTATCTCAACCTGATTAGTCACTAGTTCAAAGTCTAGCCGAGTCTGTAACAAACTAAACTGTGAAGGGGTGAAGTTCGATACACCAAAATGTTTTACTTTACCACTGTCATACAGTGCTCTGAATGCATCAGCTACTTCATCTACACTCATAAGAAAATCAGGACGATGAATCAATAAAACATCTAAAAAGTCAATGCCAAGTCTCTGCAAAGACAATTCAGCGGATTCTATTATGTACTTTTTACTTGTATTGTAGTGATTAACTTTTCTTGTACTGCTGTTATCTCTTACAGGTTGAATACCACACTTGGACACTATTTCAATTGAATCTCGTATCCCTCGGTTTAGCTTTAACGCTTCTCCAAAGCGCTTTTCACAAGGGGGAATGCCATAGACATGTGCATGATCAACTGTGGTAATACCTAGCTCAATATGCTGCTTAATAAAGGTAAGCAACTCTTGAGATGACATACCCCACTCATTCATACGCCAATAACCCTGTACCAACCTGGAAAAAGAAGGTCCATTAGGTGACATTTGTACTTTTGGCACAAACTTCATACGGTACTCCTAAAACTAGCCCATTCAAGGTGACTTGCTGTATAGTTACCTGCATGATTGACGATTTTATCTACAGGTATAGGTCTTCAGATAAATATATTAACCCCAGGGAAATGGCTGGTTGCTTATTTCACATGATTTAGGATGAAAATAGACCAGCAGTCTTCCAAGAAAACGGTATTCAAAGTGTTTATTCACTTATTTTCCTGGTTGTTTTTTCACCTTGAATGGTCTGACTCCTAAAGCCTAACAGCAAAGCTTCCTTAGTGGGCGGATAATATATCAATTCTCAGCAAGCCAGATTTTATCTGGTTATCATAATAAAGCAATTTATACTGGTGAAGAATAACAGATTAGGCTTGAGTGATTTTTTTACCAGTCACGAATCATTTTTAGAGTATTAGTTTTACTAGACTAAACAAGCCTAACTTCATAAAAATTTTTCGTGGAGAGTTACAAATCTGCACTTTAAGATTATTTATAATTAACCTAAAAGAAATACCAATATCAATTTAAAATAGTTTTAATTAACCTCACCCAAAACGAATCAATTATTATTGTGTTTTAAAATATTTGTGCAGTAGTGTTTTTGCCTGAATAAAAAAAGGCAGTTCATTAACCACACTTGCTTATACATATTAATTATTCCTTTTTACTTACACTTGAGCTGGATAGGTGCAATACTTTTCACAATTAACTCAACATCGTACAGATGATGATACCCAATCAACCTTGTACTTCTCTCACTTGATCTAAAATGAGTATTTCATACTTAATAAACATAATTCATTATTAGGTTGTTATGCTCACTTACTTACATTAACCTCGTACTAATTTTAATAAGTACCCATTCATACGAGTATAAAGAAGTTACCCTTTATGCATTAAAGTTAATTGCAAACCTGCTACATTAAGTTTTCTCAGCCTTTGTGGTATAAATCATCGAGCGAACGGTATCACACTCAGTTCTACTATTACGTTATACTCAAGTCCATTGAAGAACATCAACGTGTAGTCATAAAATAAATAGCGTGTTTTTTGCTAACAAAATCTCACTTTAAATTTTATTTCAGTGATTTGCTGTTTCATTTTAGATAGTGTTGCTAGTAGTTTGAAATTTTAAATTTCAAGTAGGTGATGGTATGGATCAGTACAATTATTCAAGTATCTGGTATACTCACGATTTCAAAATTGCATTCTTCTTCCCTAGTAAGTAATCCCTCCCGAGTCTTACATATATCGTTTTTAAATATTGATTTACTAATTTACTCTTCAGAGTATGAGTATTTCACAGCCTCTATTCAATAAAAACGATTATCAATAAGCAACTATATCCTACTTAGTAATAGGAATGGATATTTTTGACAAAAAAAATATTTCACAGTAATTTATATTTAATTTACTAGGATTAACTTCGTGAATAATTTTAGACATCTTCCAGAACCCTTTCGTATCCGTGTTGTTGAACCAGTAAAAAGAACTACGCTAGCCTATCGTGAAAAAGCAATTTTAAATGCAGGTATGAACCCTTTCTTATTAGATAGTAAGGATGTTTTCATTGATTTGCTGACTGATAGTGGGACAGGTGCAATAACACAGGAAATGCAGGCTGCGATGTTTATTGGTGATGAAGCATATAGCGGTAGTCGCAGCTATTACGCTCTCGCTGATGCGGTAAAAGATATTTTTGGTTACGAGTACACCATACCAACTCACCAAGGTCGTGGTGCAGAACAAATATATATCCCTGTACTAATTAAAAAGCGTGAAAAAGAAAAAGGGCTAGATCGCACTAAAATGGTGGCGCTATCAAACTACTTCTTCGACACCACCCAAGGTCATACACAACTTAACGCTTGTGTTGCAAAAAATGTATTCACTAAAGAAGCTTTTGATACTTCTATCTCAGCTGACTTTAAAGGCAATTTTGATCTAGAACTGCTAGAACATGCAATCCTTGAAGCAGGGCCGCAAAATGTGCCCTATATCGTTAGCACCATTACTTGCAACTCTGCTGGTGGACAACCTGTCTCAATTGCTAACCTGAAAGCTGTTTATGAGATTGCTCAACATTATGAAATTCCAGTCATTATGGATTCCGCACGCTTTGCTGAAAATGCCTATTTCATTCAGCAACGAGAACCAGAATATCAGGACTGGAGTATTGAAGCGATAACGTTTGAAAGCTACAAATATGCAGATGCTTTAGCAATGTCCGCCAAAAAAGATGCCATGGTCCAAATGGGTGGACTTCTCTGCTTTAAAGATAAATCCATGCTGGATGTATACAACGAATGCCGAACATTATGTGTTGTTCAAGAAGGCTTTCCTACCTACGGTGGTTTGGAGGGCGGAGCAATGGAACGCTTAGCGGTTGGCTTATATGATGGTATGCGCCAAGACTGGTTAGCTTATCGAATCAACCAAGTTCAATATCTGGTCAATGGCTTAGAGTCCACAGGCATAGTTTGCCAACAAGCAGGGGGACATGCTGCCTTTGTTGATGCTGGAAAGCTATTGCTACACATTCCCGCAGATCAATTTCCTGCACATGCACTAGCCTGTGAGTTATATAAAGTTGCAGGAATTCGAGCAGTTGAAATTGGTTCATTATTATTGGGTCGAGACCCAGTCACAGGTCAACAACATCCCTGCCCAGCTGAGCTGTTGCGGCTAACCATTCCTCGGGCTACTTATACTCAAACTCATATGGACTTTATTATTGAGGCATTTGAAAAAGTGAAAGCAAATGCATCATATGTAAAAGGTTTAACATTTACCTATGAGCCTGAAGTGCTCCGTCATTTTACCGCACGTTTGAAAGAAGTAGAGAACTAATTTCGACAATAAATGTAGCCTGAATAGGCTGCATTTATCTGAATACTACTCATACCTAAAAGTTGTATCGACAACGTATTAATTACGTAATTATAACGATAAAGAGAATAAAACAATGAAAACTAAACCCTCCCTGCTAGGTGGGTCCTGCATTATAGCCAGCGTCTGTGTAGGTGCTGGTATGTTAGGGCTACCCAGTGCTGGTGCCGGCGCCTGGACATTTTGGTCGTTGCTTGCCATCACTTTAACGATGATTGTCATGACAATTTCCGGATGGATGTTGCTGGAAGCATTCAAACACTTCGATTTAAGAGTTTCTTTTAATACGGTTACAAAAAAGATGTTAGGCCACAAGGTCAACATGTTAAATAACATAGCCGTGTACTTTGTAGGAGGTATTTTATTATATGCTTACATCACCTCTTCTGGTCTTATTTTACAAGAACTACTGAATATTAATAGTAAACTTGCTTCAGTGTTATTTGTTGCCGTATTTTCAATTTTTGTATGGCATTCAACACGTGCTGTAGATCGTATTTCGGTTATTCTTATTGCATTTATGGTACTTAGCTTTGTATTTGGTGTATCTGGACTCGCTATAAATGTGGATATGTGTGTTCTGCTTGACACAATCAATCAAGAAGCAGAATACGCTCCTTACGCGTTAGCCATGTTTCCAGTCGCACTAACCTCTTTCGGTTATCATCACTCGGTATCTTCTATGCGAGCGTATTATGGAGAAGAACGAAAAGCAAAATATGCTATTATCGGTGGCACTACGATTGCACTAGCACTCTATTTTCTTTGGATATTAAGCATATTTGGTAATTTACCTCGAAGTGACTTTAGCCCCATTATTGAACAAGGTGGAAATGTTGATGCTTTACTTGGCGCACTAAGCTCTGTGATTGAGTCAGAAAGTGTTGCTAAAGCAATTAATGCATTTTCGATGGCAGCTATTCTTTCTTCATTCATTGGAGTCGGTCTCGGGGTATTTGACTTTCTTGCTGATTATTTTAAATTCGAAAATAGTAAGCTTGGTCGCAGTAAGACATGGATTGTGACTTTTATTCCACCTTTGATTTTATCATTACTATTTCCATTTGGGTTTGTAACGGCAATCGGGTATGCCATTTAATTACCCATAAATTTGCAATGAATACAAGGTTATGTCACTTTAGTTGCCAAAAGTGGACTTTTGGGCAAAAAACAATGGATTCTTGGCTAAATGAAGAGCTGTCAGGATGTGCATTTAAAGATCAGCGTTTGACAACTCGTTTTAAAAGTATTGTTGCTTGTTTATCCGAAAAAAGTGGTAAATCCATACCTGAGATATGTGAGGAGTGGGCATCCACTAAAGCTTTTTATCGTTTTTTATCAAATGAACGGGTAGAAGCAAGTGAAATACTAGCGGGTCA
>NZ_AUAF01000192.1 GCF_000428585.1 Zooshikella ganghwensis DSM 15267
TTCTTGGTTTCAAGTAATAACTGCAATTCTTAATTAGCGAGTAAATCAACTCGCTGCCCTAAAAACATTTCATTCGGTGACTTGAAACTCCTTGTTGCTCTTGGACGCTCATTTAAACGATCCATCACAAACTGAATATCTTCGTCACTCACCTCATTGAAATCCGTGCCCTTTGGAAAATACTGCCGTATCAAGCCATTCGTATTTTCATTCGTGCCTCGCTCCCAGGATGCATACGGATTAGCAAAGTAAATATCTGCTTCCAACCTTTCTCCAATCGACTCGTGAGCGGAAAACTCAAGGCCATTATCAAAAGTCATGGTCTTTACTTTTTCTTTTATTTCAGCCATCGCTTTCACTGCTTCTTCGGCTAACAGGTCTGCACGCTTCCCTGTTAAGCGCCTTATCACGGTATACAGCGTTTTGCGCTCAACTAATGTTAATAACGCACCCTTACGACCCTGGCCAATGATCGTATCTCCTTCCCAATCTCCAATCCTATTACGCCTATCAACAACATCAGGACGATCATTAATACTCACACGGTTTTTTATCTTACCTCGCTTGTCAGAATGACCATAGCGCTTACGATAGGGCTTAGGAATGATTCTAAGATGCGTATATAAATCACCACCTTCTTGCCTGTTGTTATATATGAGTTGATAAATCGTCTCGTGGTGTAACGAGGTGTTTTCATGCTTTTTCAAGTAGCCTACCACTTGCTGTGGACTAAGGTCCTGACGAATCAGTTTTACAATTTTAACGTGTATTTCATTGGATACCTTCCGTGCTTTATATGCGGAGGATCGCCTGTCATCTGACTGTTGTTGTGCCTGTTTGGGGCGATATCCGCGAAGCCCTTTATTCCGCGTTAATTCACGAGAGATGGTTGATGGATTTCGTTCCAAGTTCTCAGCAATTTCTTTTTGATTTAATCCTGCTTTTAAAAGCGCGTAAATCTGGTATCGTTCATGTTCAGTCAGCTGAGTGTAGTTCATAGTGCTTTATCTCTTGGTCGGGAGAAGCGCAAACTCTATCAGCTGACTTCTCTCATGCCAATTGCACTTATTATCCGAAACCGCGATTCATTAGTGCTTGGCAGCTCTTTTCTAACTTGCCCACAACCTCTTTATTAATGCGATGTTTGACCTGTTTAATTGCGCAGTTTAATGCAGGTATTAGTTTTTTATGTTTCTTATTTAAATAGTGAAAAATAATGATTTCCTGTAACGGTGGCTGAAGTGCTTTTACACCTTTCACGCCTGAAAGCGCTAAATTATTTGATTCATGAATTGCTACAACATCCACCCTATCCGCCTCAAGCGCTTTAAACAACTGGGTGCCAAAAGAGCCTAATAACAACACGCTTCATCCCTTTTGTTCCATACTCAGCGTATTTAGCTCCCCTTAAAACGCCTACACGGTATGGCTTTAAGCTTTTCCAGCCATCGATTTTTATATCAAGCTTTTTCGTGTAAGCGAGTACCTTCAAGCTAAACAAAGGTTCAGACACCATTACAAGATTAGGATACACTTTCTCCATCCCCGCAATCCGCCCACCTTCACCATCAGCCAACCCTGAGTTTACAGCCTCAAGTGAACGCTTATTTGGTAACAGTCGCAGATCAATCTCCATGCCAAGCTCAGCATACGCATCTACCAATACTTGCTTCATCAAGCGTACGTGGTTTTTATCCTGATCATCCAGCGTTACCAAAACAAATGGCTCTGCAGCATTCACCTTTGAGAAAAGGCCAACGCAAAACCACATGAAAGCCAATCGCCACACTACAGCTTTAAGCATTAAACAACCTTGCCAATAAAAATCATCAAATTCTGAAAGTTTGGTTAGTTTAATAATAGTTGCTATACAGTTTCTTTTTAAGAAATACGCCAGCAGAGTATTGTTGACTGCGTTTTTTGGAGACATAAAAAAACCCAGCACAATGGCTGGGTTCAAACTCACAAGAAATCACTTTATTTTAAAAAATATAAACTAGGCTAAGTGCCGGCGACGTTGGATAAAGTGATTACCCATTAATAAGAGAGTCAACAATAAGGGGATAGATAAGATATTAAGCAACTTGATTAAAGTGCCTAACTCTTCAATATCCTGTCCAAGCTGGTGTTGAACTTCTCTTAAGTCTTTACGAATACGTAACTTCTCTGCTTGAAAGCGTTCTAACGCCTCCTTTTGCTCTGGGCTTAACGTGAGCTTTTCTTCACCATCCTTACTAGCCTGTAAATCAGCCAGTTTGCTCTCAGTTTCTTCCAGTTGTTTCTGCAACTCACGCTCTTTTTCACGGAATTTATTTTCCGCTTCACGCTCAATGGCATCAACCAGATCAAAAGGACGAGAGAATTGGCCTCTACCTCGGATACTGATCAAGTCAGCATTACCAAGCATGTTATCAACCGAGTTTATGAACAAATCGCCATTACCTGCAAAAGGTTGCGCAAAAGTTTGCCCAAAGAACTGGCGAACACTGACCCAAAGGGGGTCGCCTAACACATCGGTATCTGCAATTACGACAACGTTGATATCACCTTTTGAAGCCGTTAATGGGTCAGGGAATAACACCTCTTCTTCTTTATCTTCTGCAGCATCCTGATCTTTAGCAACCTCTGCAGCATTAGCATCAGCTTTAGCAACTTCTTCTACTTTTGCCTCCCCAGCTTTGGCTCCATCATCAGAAGTGGCTTTATCAGCAGTCGCATTACCCGATGACGCTACAGCCTCCTCACCATCTGTTTTGCCTGCTGAATCAGCACTTTCCTTATCATCAGGATTAGCTTCTTCCTCTTTTTTCTCTGGAGGACCATCAGGAAATGCCGTTTTTACTGGGCCTTGAATCCGAGCAGCAACGGTATAATGTTCACCCGTTGGCTTAAAGTCATTAAACAATGTGCTTGGGTTTTGCAAAAAGGCAAACTTACTGGCATCAATCAGCATAGCCTCATCGCTAGACTGGATCAACGGTGTAAATGTAGTCACAGCCCCTTCAATAGGTGCTAAAGCACCTGCTGTAGCAAAATTAATGACTTCCAAATCCGCCATAACGACTTCATCTTTGGCAAAGTTGTCTTTGCCATAACCAACAATACCTAAGTGACGTGTAGGGCGCTGGCCTTGGCCTTGGCTGATTGACAACGCATGTTTGGCATCTCCCACCACTTTATCTTTGGTCATGGTGAGTCCCCAGGCCTTGAATAAAGCTTCCAGGTTAGAGGCTTTAGGGCCAAAGGCCATCATACCACCGCCACCAGTATCTTGGCTGGCTACAGGATCGACAAAAATCAATGCATTACCACCCCCCAGTACAAACTGATCAATCGCATACTGCGCATCATCAGAAATATCTTTAGGGTGGATAACAATCAGCAAATCCACATCATCATTGATTTTATTGAAGTCTAATCCCAGCCGCTCAACATTAAACAGCATATCCAACTGGGAAACTGCGACCCAAGGTTGTGAAGGCTGACGCGTCATCGGGTTAAACCCACCATCAACCTGAAGACCCGCGACTAACGCGAGCTTTGGTTTTTCTTTCTGGCTGGCTGCATAAATCAGCTTACTGATGTCATACTCAAGAAATTCTTCTTTATCCAGCTGAAAAAACTCAATGACTTCCCGATTGCCAGAATCACCTGTAGCTGCTAGACCAAAATAAACTTCAGGTCCACCTAAGCTAGTGGGTACTGCCTGTAAGCCATATTCAGCGGCTTTATCTTCAGACTCTGAAAAGGGTTCGGGATCGATCACTTCAAAGTTAAGATTATCACCCGCAATAAGCGAATACTCCTCCAACAGCTCTCGTACTCGCTTCGCGTAGCTCCGTAAACGCGGTAAGTCCTTAGTCAGCTTGTTAGAGAAAAACAGCTCCAACTTAACGGGTTGCTGCAAATTACGCAGCATATTATGGGTACCATCAGATAACGTATATAAATTATCTTCGGTTAAATCAGCCCGCCAGTTTTTAACTACGTTGTTAACCAATAACACCAACAGCAGTACAGATACTGCCAAAATCAATAAACCTGCACGAGAAAAGAGTTTCCTGGTCATTTCTCCACTCCTTAATCTGCTTTTTTCATATCAATAATGACTGCGGTTGCAAATAACCAGGCGCCAATCATAATCAGGAAATACAACAAATCACGTAAGTCGAGTACACCTTTACTAATTGCAGTAAAGTGCGTCAGAAAACTTAGTGAAGCAACGGTATCAAGCAACATGGTGGGTGCCCAAGACTGAAAAAAGTCCAGAACTAGCGCTGAACCGGCGACAACAAAGATAAAGCACACGACTACGGTAAGGATAAAAGCAATGACCTGATTACTGGTCAGTGCTGACATACAGGAACCAATCGACAGAAAAGCACCGGCCATTAACCAGCTACCCAAATAACTGGCAATAATGACTCCATTATCAGGATTACCCAACACATTCACCGTAATCCAGATAGGAAATGTCAAAGCCAGAGCTATTCCCGTAAACGCCCAGGCAGCCAAAAACTTGGCAAGAACTGCATCACGCAGCGTAATAGGCAAAGTTAGCAGTAATTCTAGCGTCCCAGATTTACGCTCTTCAGCCCATAAGCGCATAGCAATAGCAGGTATTAAAAATAAATACAGCCAGGGGTGAAAGTCAAAAAAGGGTAACAAATCCGCTTGTCGTCGCTCATAAAAGCCACCAATGTAAAAAGTAAAAACACTGGTAAGCAATAAAAAAATCACAATAAAAATATACGCCAGTGGTGTGGCAAAATAACTGCCTAATTCACGTCTAAAAATAATACCTACTTTGCCCATCAGGCAACCTCCTCTGCCTGTGACTCTTTCATGGTGACATTGCGAAAGACATCATCAAGCCGACCACGTTCTACAAAAAGCTGTTCAACCACCCAACCTTTATCCTGAATAAGCTTATTCACGCCAGAGAAAACTTCCGCACCTGACTTAGGAATCAGGGTGAATCGCTTAGTGCTTTCTGGGCTGACTTCTACCTCGGCTACCGCATCTAACGCCGTTAGATCATCCAACACATTGTTGGCAGTATCCACCTGTAGTGTGACAGCGTGGTGATAGCGTGAACGAGCTTCCAGCTCAGCAGGTTTACCATCTGCTACCAACTCACCTTTGGCAATAATAATGGCCCGATTACATACAGCACTCACCTCTTCCAATATATGCGTGGAAATAATAACTATCTTATCTTTAGATAAATTTCGAATCAGGTTACGCACTTGATGCTTTTGATTTGGGTCGAGACCATCAGTAGGCTCATCTAAAATCAGCACTTTAGGGTCATGCAATATCGCCTGGGCAATACCCACCCTTCGTTTAAAACCTTTGGATAGATTTTCAATACGGCGAGTAATCACACTATGCAAAGCCAGGTCCTCAACAACCTTATCAATACGCTGTTGAAGCTCAACGCTTTTAAAACCACGAATTTCACCAATAAAACGTAAATACTGCAGGGTCGTCATATCAGCATATGCAGGTGCTCCCTCAGGCAAGTAGCCAATTAGTTGTTTCGCGGCTAGTGGGTCTTTGACTACATCATGTTCAAAGACGGATATCGCCCCTTTACTTGGCGTTAAAAAGCCGCAAATCATTTTCATCGTCGTCGACTTCCCAGCCCCATTGGGTCCCAGAAAGCCCAACACTTCTCCAGGAGATACGGAGAACGAAATATCTTTAACTGCCTCAAAGTAGTCAAAGTTTTTGCTAAGGTGCTCGATCTTTATCATAAGCTTGCAACTTGTCTTGTAATAAACCGTTCGATTCCTTACGTGGGAATCTAATATGTTGGCGAAGATGATTTTTTCAAGTTACGCCTAGTGTTCAATACTGAGTAAATCTCACCGTGATGCCACGCTGGTCAAAATTATTGGGAGGCCATAACAGAAGAGAAGCTAACTCTTTCTTATACCCTACACTAGGGCTATAAGTAGCTATAGATGGATAAAGAGCTTTCCTTCTCTTTACTGAAAGATTGTGCCTCAAAATGCTAATGAGATAGACACTTTACTCGCTCAATAGTGACACTTTAACAAAAGCGCCTCAAAATCAGTCCCATCAGCACCTCAGTATAGACCGTTAACATTTTAGATCTCTCCATCACAGTTGTCATATACCACCTTACGAATAGACAAACCACACTTTCATGGTATCCCTTATACTTTATATGGTTTTAATTAGACGCTACTTTATGTATGTGTTGAAACAAGCGCTAGAAGACAACTCTATCGCTTAGTAGCCACTCTCAAACACAAATGACCATACAGTCAAAACTAAAAACTAATGAAAACCCTTTTGATCAGCTGGAATAATAACCGGACAAAAATACTAAAATAGAAAATAATAAACTAAAGCAAGGATACCGTGCCTTCAGGACAATGGTATATCGAAACCAATGCCTCTTTTTAAATCACCGTTATCCAAAACCTCGATAACGTCCACCAAGAGAGACTTATTGAATGCATACTGTTTTCAGGGTCCACTATACTATGTATCAGAAACTCATCAGGAAAGGAATAAATGACAAAAGCAAAGAGCGTTGTCACTTTGTTACTTCTAGCACAACTGTTAGTTAGTAAGCATCTTTTTGCGACAACAGTTTCCGTTTATGGTCTTGAAGCAATGCCTTATTGTGGAGTAATTGACGGAAAACCAGTTGGAATTGCTGTCGATATTCTTAATGAAGCCACTAAGTATGGAGCACCAAACTTTAAATTTTCTTTTGATGTTCCTTGGCCTAGAGCAATACTGAGAGTTCAACAGTCTAAAAATGAATTAGTCGCTATTATTCCCTTTACACGTTCACCTATACGAGAAGATAAGTTCAAATGGATTGCGGAAATTATGCCAACTGAGTATCGCTTTTATACATACAACAGAGCATCCCCCATACAATCAATTGATGAAAGTAAATAATCCACCTTCTTAGAAGGTGGTTTTGCTTTTAACCCCCTGAAAGGGGGCATTACATCACCCTCTCAGTAGGCTAACAAGCTATCCCCTACAAAAAACTAATTACTAAAAATCAAATTATTCTTGTCGTCTTTCAAGCTGTTCTTGATATCTGACATAATTTTTTATCATTTCTGCGTTCATACCAACTGTATCTACACAATAACCTTTAGCCCAAAAATGATTTCCCCAGTAAGGCCTTTGTTTCAAATCTGCTCATGTGTCTTTCC
>NZ_AUAF01000193.1 GCF_000428585.1 Zooshikella ganghwensis DSM 15267
GTCATGGGAAGGTATCCCATTAGGCAATTCTAGAAAGCCTTGAAACCATGCTTCCTTGGCCTTACCAAATCGCTCAATAGCAACCCAATCATCTGCTCCACACAACGCAGCACAAATCGTAATAGTAATGATATCAACCAACGTATGACGACGATGGCGTTCAACTCGAGGGTCGTCTAAGTGACTAAAATGATCTGCAATTGTATTATTTTTTTCCAATGTGATGCTCTAAGTCAGTTGCTAATCATCCTATTATACTGATTTTGTTGTATTTTTATATGCGATTGCCCTGTACTCAATGGTGGATAGTTCGTGACCCTATTGCAAAAGAGTTACATATAGCCACTTACGATAGTCTTGGAACATGGACAGTTCGTTTCAAAGACTTTAAGTTAAACTCAGGTAGTAAACCCGTTTATCTTGACTTAAATGCTGCTACAGAAATGCCAACACTAAAACCATAAAAAATACTAGTAAAAAAATATGTTGAGCTGCATGGCCATTCAGGATGTTGGCCGTGCCTCAAGCTAGGCGAAAAAATAGTCTACGGCAGTGGTGATTCAAATAGTGTTAACAAGCCCTAACAACCGTATATGGTTTTATAAGTTATAAAGCGTCACCCCTTTTCGCCCTGACCCTCCTGCTGGTGCCGTAAAAACCTGTTCAACTTTTTGAGTATTAATATTAATCCGTTGAAAACCGTTTCTTGAAATAAAAATCCAGTTTTCATGAATTCCCAAGATAGGTGAATCACTTAACGTGGTCAAATGTTGTTTAGTTTCAAGGTCAAGCAAATCATAGCCAAATGCCAGGTAACGACCGTCTTCTGAAACACTATTCAAATGTAATAACGATTGGGGTAAATAATCAAAGCTGCCAGACTTTACTTCATTGAAAAGTAAATCATAAACAATGTACTTTCCTTTTTTTATTGCAAAAAAATGCTTACCCTCATTAATTAAATACAACCCCGCATTTTTCTGATGCTCCACAATAGATAATGACTCTGTTTTAAGTGAGAATACTTTTGTTTCGTAGGCTCTATTGATCATCACCCGCTGGCTATCCGGATACCACGTAAAATGGGCAGAAGCCACTCCCTCATCGATTACTTTTCGCGCCCTAGTAGCTAAGTCCAATAATACAATTCGTTTTTTATCACTGATAAACGTATAGACTATATAACGATTATTCGGCGAGCGAACGGGTTTTGATGAAACCACAACGGAGTGTCGATAATCGCCATATAACTCTTCAGCTGTCGCCACTTGTCGTAAATCAGAACCATCCAGTTTAATTGACCAAAGCGTTAACTGTCGGCGATTTTTCTCATGCGGGGGAATCCACAAAAATTGGATACGTGGTTGATCATAACTTGCAACGTTAGATAAAACCTCTAGTGGAACTTGTTGAAAAACTGTATTTTCATCAAGGGTAAATTCACTCTCACGTTTTTCAGATGATTGACCTTCTATCTTTTTATCATTTTTGTCTGTGGTAGTGGTAGCTGGCTTATCTTGTTGAGCGTTATCACAAGCATTCATATATAAACAGCACCATACAATGATGATGTGTTTAACCCATAACAAACCGCTCGGTATTCGCATTAGGTACTCTTTACCCGATCAACTATGCTTACTAGCATTATAGAAAACGAAGAAACTGGATAGACTCGATTAACCACCTTCATCTTCTCTCAAGGAAGAATGATATGTCAAAAACTAGCTTATCAATCTTCATTGCTATGCTGTTTTCCCTGACCAGCATGGCCAGTGATATTGTCATCCATCCTCGCGCCCAATCTCACAAAGATACCCGTTATTTAGACCTTATTACACTACTGCGTAAGGCTATGGATGAAACCACTCAGACTTTTGGTGACTACACTTTACACGCCGCTAAGCAAGTTGTTTCTGAAACCAAGTCTATAGAGCTGCTTGCCGCAGGTACCAATATTTTAACGGTCATATGGACATCATCCTCAGAAGAAAAAGAAAGCAAATTGACACCTATCAGAATACCTTTACGCAAAGGGATTCTAGGCTATCGACTCATTTTAGTCACCGAAAACACTCAAGAAAAACTCCACGATGTAGAGTCCTTAGATCAGCTCCGTGAATTTACCGTGGGACAGGTTAAGGGCTGGGGAGATGTTGCTATCTATAAACATAATCAATTCACAGTGGCCACCAGTCCAACCTATGAATCATTATTTCAACTCGTAGCCACAGATAAAATTGCCTTATTTCCCCGAGGTATTAATGAAGTTTTTAACGAATATCGCGCCCATAAAGGACGTTTTCCTCGTATTAAAATTGAAGAAAAATTACTTCTATATTACCCTTGGCCTTATTATTTTTTTGTTGCCAGAGAAAATGACAGGCTTGCCAAAAGAATAACCTCCGGTTTAGAAAAAATGATCAAAAATGGTAGCTTTGATGCCATCTTTAATCAGTTTCATCAAAAAGCAATCGAACAAGCTCGCCTTAGTGAACGGCAGCTTTTTGTTCTTGAAAATCCACTCTTACCCGCAAGAACACCGCTACAAAGGGAAGAGTTATGGTTAAAGTTAGCCGTATCCCCTGATGGGACACCCAATGAAAGTCAAGAAGTGACAACAGAGTAGATTTAAGGGGTCTGTTCATCTGAAAGATTGCTTTTAATCACTCGTACTTTAAGTCCAGAAACGGCATCAGGTAAATGAGTTATCATCACCTGATCGCCAACCTGTAAAGCATCGCTATGAATAAGCACTCTGAACTTTCCCTCAACTGACGTATTTCTACCCAGTAACCTGACTGGCACTCCCTGTAAAACCCCCTGCTTTACGCGATAAACCATATTATCGTTATAAATCGCTTGCGGCGGGAGTGCGGTAACATCATCTTGAGGAGGTAAATGAATTAATAACGACACAGGTCGGCCAATAGCAAGCCTTTGTGATGTACCTTCTATCTTAAAAAATGCATCTAAGCCCCCGCGCCCTTGCCTTACAGCATGTGCTAACCGTATCAAAGTAATAGGCAGTGACTGATTATCCAGCACCAACTTACCTGTGATGGTTTGCTGGCGATCCATTGCCTCTTGAATATCAGGCAGATAGCGCGATGGTAATTGCGCTCGTACCTCTATAGTTTCAGCATCGTAAAGTGTGACCAATGATTCACCAGTTAATACCCTGGCACCTGGCGCAGTATGTAAAGAGACAATTTTTGCCTGGTAAGGTGAGCGCACAATTGATCGCTCTATGTCCAGCTCTACTTGCATTTGCAGCGCTACAGCACGTTGTAGTTGTGCATTCAACTGTAAGAGACGGTGTGGATGATCGGCAATCTGAAAACGTATATTTGTTATATTCAACGCTTGCTGCGCAAACTGTCGACGAGCCTCATCAAGCTGGGTCTCTGAAGCGGCATTTTTACCACGTAACGACTGCTGCCGAGCGACACCGCGCTCAGCAATGGCTAACAAGGTTTGCTCATCCTTTAATCGTTGAAGATCCGCTTGATAGCGTTGCTGCTCTGCAGTAATACGCGCCTCAATATCTGCCACCTCAGCCTGCCGCTGTTTTAAGAGTAATTGCAAATCACGATCATCTAACTGCACTAAATGATCCCCCGGGTTAACACGATCACCTTCACGAACCTGCGTGGCTTTAACAAATGCAGTCACTGGTGCTGTCAGTTCTGTTTCATAGGGGGACTCCAGCACACCATAGAGTTCTATGACAGAAGACAATGCTTGTTTAAGCACTTGCTGGACTTTAATTTGGGTAATTATCGGTAGCTGTTCACGACGCTCAGGTGTCTTTGCAGTCCATTTTAATGCTGCAATAACACCAGCAGTCACCCCAACAAGAGCCGCAAAAAGGACAAATCGTTTCACCGCATTGTTGTACGTTTTGTTTCCATCCAATAGCATCATACTTAATTTCTTTTGTTAACAATTACAAGCATAGCTGACTGCCTTTCTAGCGTCTGAACGACTGATTAGCCTTGTTAATTAACACCCCTCACTCGTTATAGCTTTCTGCTATGACCAAGTTTAAATAAATCAATTTAATTTATCCAACCAAAGGCTTCATACTTAAACCATCAGATCAACGATTGGTAACAACCTTTTATTAATCCAGTTTATAGCTGAGGAAAACCCATGTTAAACAATCAAGAAGGCTTAACAATCCCCAATATCAGTATTCAGGTCCGCGCAAATAATGAATGGCAAACACTGACAACAAATGACTTATTTCGAAATAAGCGTGTTATCGTATTTGGTTTGCCTGGAGCATTCACCCCCACTTGCTCATCCAGTCATTTACCTCGTTATGACGAGCTTGCACCTGTCTTCTTTGCTAATGGTGTTGACGACATATTATGTGTATCTGTGAATGATACTTTTGTCATGAATGCCTGGCAGCAAGATCAAAAACTACAACACGTTAAAATGCTACCTGATGGTAATGGTGCTTTAACAGAAGCCGTCGGAATGCTAGTGGATAAAAGCGACTTGGGATTTGGTAAACGAAGCTGGCGGTATGCCATGGTGGTTAATGATGGCGTTATCGAAAAAATGTTTATTGAGCCAGAAAAGCCTGGTGACCCCTTTGAAGTCTCAGATGCCGATACCATGCTCAATTATATATGCCCGCAAGCACAAGAGCCTGCGTACTATACCCTTTTCACCAAGGCTGGCTGCCCTCATTGTGCTCGTGCCAAAGCCATGCTTAACGAACGAGATTTAGCCTATGAGGAAATAATTGTACAACAAGCGGTAAGTCAACGTGGGTTTAAGGCGGTTACCGGTGAAAACACTGTACCTCAGGTTTTTCTCAAAGGCCAGCATATTGGTGGGGCAGATCAACTGGCTGAATTCCTGGCTGACGCTTAAATGATTAATGATTAGGATCGAAAGACAATATGGCCTGAGTTTTCAGGCCACAGAAACAGAACATACCCATACTGTAGTGTATGCCTCACATCAAGAGTAAGAACACCATGAGTAATGAAATATCAGTAGATGTTGCGATTATCGGATCAGGAACAGCAGGCCTCGGTGCCTATCGAGCAGCCAAAACACATACTGACAGTGTTGTACTCATAGAGTCGGGTGCTTATGGTACAACCTGCGCACGTGTGGGCTGCATGCCAAGCAAATTATTAATTGCTGCCGCAGAGGCTGTTCACCATGCAAGTCATACAGAACAGTTTGGGGTTTACACCCAAGGTCCCGTTGCAATAAATGGCCGAGAAGTTATGGCAAGAGTTAAGCGGGAACGAGATCGCTTTGTAGGCTTTGTACTGGAGTCTGTGGAGGCCATTCCTGCTACGGATAAAATTAAAGGCCACGCTCGCTTTATAAATAAAGAAACCTTATTGGTTGACGACCACACAAAAATTACCGCCAAACGCATCGTTATCGCAACAGGGTCTCGCCCGTCCTATACTGCAAGCTTCGCTGAACTAGGTGACCGCTTAATTATTAATGATGATGTATTTAACTGGGATGATTTGCCCACTTCCGTCGCGGTATTTGGGACTGGCGTTATTGGCTTAGAACTTGGCCAAGCACTTCATCGTCTAGGGGTCACGGTCCGGATATTTGGCTTAGGTGGCGCGATTGGACCACTCACTGATCCAGAGTTACTGACTGAAGCTAATCAGTTATTGGCTGAAGAACTTGCCATTGATGCCGATGCCAATGTAACCCACATGAAGCGAGTCAATAACCAGGTTGTCATTTCTTTCAAAGATATCCAAGGACATGAACACACAGAGCGTTTTGATTATGTACTTGCCGCCACGGGCCGTCGCCCCAATGTAGACCAGATTGGATTGGAAAATACAGAGGTAAGACTGAACAATCTGGGGATTCCTATCTTTGACCGGTTCACACTACAGTGTGATGACCAACCTATCTTTATTGCTGGTGATGCTAACAATGATATTCCGTTACTCCATGAGGCGGCCGATGAAGGCCGAATAGCGGGAGATAATGCTGGTCGCTATCCTGATATTCGAGCAGGTCAACGTCGGACAACTATTGGCGTCGTATTTTCAGACCCTCAAATTGCAGTAGTAGGCAGGTCTTATCAGCAACTGCAGGAGACGCATGGCCAATGTGGCTGTTTCGCAACAGGCAAAGTCTCTTTTGCAGACCAGGGCCGTAGTCGCGTGATGGGTATTAATAAGGGTAGCCTGCATGTCTATGGCGAAAATGGCACAGGCATCTTACTTGGCGCAGAAATAATCGGCCCTCGTGCAGAGCATCTAGCTCACCTACTTGCTTGGTCGATTCAGCAGCGCTTAACGGTAGCTCAAATACTGGAAATGCCCTTCTATCACCCGGTTATTGAGGAAGGAGTGCGCACTGCACTTCGTGATCTGAATAGTAAATTACATCTTGGTCCAGCAATGATTAAACACTGCCTGGACTGTGGTCCAGGAGCATAAATCTTTTGGTAACAAACTCTTTGATATAACAACCAATAAAATGGATCTGTAGCGTTATACAGGTCCTGCACTTAAATGATCTACACTGAAAATATGAACTGACGTTTAAACGTATTATCTAGGTAATAAATCATGGCTAAAACTGCACAAAGTACCGCAACCAAGCAATTACCCATTTTAGTCAAAGATTACATGACAGCACACCACTTACCCTTCACCTGTGGTACACCTTTAAAAGTTGTACTTGATCGCTTGATGCGCGACCACCTAAGCGGCCTTCCAGTAATTAATGAAGACAAGGAGGTAATAGGTTTTGTGTCAGAACAGGATTGCATCAAACAGGTACTGCAATCATCTTATTTTTGTGACCAAAATGCGATTGTCAATGATGTCATGCGAACAGATGTCCTTACTGTTTCTCCCAAAGAAGATATTATTAATTTAGCTCAGCAAATGATAGCCCATAAACCCAAAGTATACCCCGTTGTTGAGAATAATAAGCTAGTCGGATTAATCACACGTACAGATATTCTCAGAGCGCTTGCTGAAAATATAACCCACTGTGTTTTTTAGCATTATTTTTGAGCAGCCCTGGCATGATGAAGACTTAGTCAAGCTTCTAATTAAGCATACGACAAGTCATAACGCTCCCGCAGAGCGGGAGGCTTGACAGCTATGAGCAGCCCCAAGGGCTGCCAATGTTAAAGTTCAGTGTTTAACATTAGCTTCCGTGTTAAAAATCAC
>NZ_AUAF01000195.1 GCF_000428585.1 Zooshikella ganghwensis DSM 15267
GAGGTAGGAGGTAATAGACTTAACTAGGACAAGCTCGGTATTCTAGCAAATTATGAGCGTATGGTATTGATTAATGAGCGATTCAACAAAGCCCATGAACTGGCTGAGGTGTAGTTATTGTGAGCAGTAAAGATAGAATTACTCAAAAAGAATTAATCATCAAAAGTGCAATATATGTCGCAGTTATATATCTTATGTTTCCAACGTTAAGTTTTTTTATTAACGTGTTTGGAGCGTTTTATGCCGCTATTTGTTTAGGCTTATGGCTCTCATTTTCACTACAGTTAAGACCAACAAACCTAGTTTATACTTTTCTTCTTTCGGCAGTGCTTTTTAGTGTGGAATTTTATACTAATATAGCAGGTTGGTTTCCTGCTCATACCGTATTTACACTGAATGCGATGCCTAAAGGCATAGAGTTTTTTAAGTATCTATTTAAAGTTCCTTTTTATATTACTCTTATCATCTTGCTAGAACTCATCATTAGATTATTTCAGCTAATTTTAGATAGACCAGATTCATTTTATACTAGGAAATCTTATTGCCTATACTATAACGCTATTTTTTGGATGGCGTTGTTTAACTGGGTACTATGGGCAGATCAAAATCATGTATATATGAACATAAATGATATGTGGGGTTTTTTAACATTATCAGCCTTGATGTCAGGCTATATGACGATTTTGTATTTTGAAAAGTCAATTTCGATGCTAACTGTCATTTTTGGCATAGCTGCAGTAGTGTGGTTTCTATCTTTTTCAGTATTTGCGCCAATTAGCGAAAATGACCTTTGGTATCAGCAACGTTGGAGTATAGAGCTTATTCTGATCGTTATACTATGTTGGAAAGGAGGAAAGCGCAGAGAAACTGCTGAGCCAACGGATCCAGACACCTAATGGGGGTCAATAATTAGTGGACGACCCTGCAAACAGTCCACTATAAGTATACCTATAATGCACTAGCTGGGTAATGTATGCGGGCGTTAGGCTATTTAAAGATTGAGAATGAAGATAGATCGAGTAAAACCTCTATACAGAAAAGTTAACACTAAAGCACGGGGTGTTCATCACCACTCTGGTAGTAGCTATCGTTACGATAGGAACACTAAAGACGCTGAATCAGTAAAAATGAAAAAGGATGTCCAGCGGGGTTTAGACTATACGCCATTGTTTAGATTCCTACTCTCTAAGGTAGGTAAAAGATGGGATTCCGTCTTTAGTGAGGCTGTAGCCAGACTCGATAAGCAAGAGCCAATTTTTTGGATGGTCTCAATGGATATTGAAGATGCAGACGACTACATTTTAACAAGTGAAAGCAGCTACTTTAGTGGTTTATATGTAGATAAAGACGGCCTATTGCAAGTGGTAGCACCTGAGATAGATGAGACAAGCCTTTCGCCAGCTTGCAAATGCTGTACGCACACTTTTAACGGTAAGCCGTTTACCAAAAAGTTTAAGTTGGAGTAAAGTTGTCGCCTAATCGGGTAAGAGCCACTCCCCACCCACCTCCCTGGATACCCTGAGCCATAAGGCCTACAATGTGTTTGGCTTGCATCTGAGTGACGTTCATTAATAGTTAAGTTACCAAGCTCCACCAAGAGTGAAGAGATGAGTACATATTCATACGCATTCGTTTAAGTAAAGGAGAATGATATTTGGGCACTAGCAGATCCTCTCGTATTGGATGAAAATTATGAAGGAGTATTAGTACCAAAGGATCTAAATCCATATTGGGGGAAAAGTGCATATGCATACTTATATGATCTATCAGGTGAGCGCGATTTTCCAATCGACATGAGTAGTGAGCTTCAAAACTTTATAAAAGAGTGTTGGCAAGACGCAAATAGACCGTCTTGGTTATTATTATCTGAAATAAAATCGCTTATGGAGACTGATGATCAATTACCAGGTATGCCCGATACATTATTTACACTTTCCAAATATACCGACGACAAAGTAAGGTTAGTATTTTGGGCGGATCAATAGATAAACCTAATCGGGTAAGAACTGGTATCTAAACTGCTTCATTATTCTTCCTCAAAATAGCCGATAATCCAGCTTACCGGCTATGTAGATCCTTCCAAACTTTAAGTGCTGACTAATGAAAAACTTGCCAAGATTCAGATATTGATGCATATTATCATCACAATATGCATCAAGGATTCTGTTATGCGCACTACGGTTACAATTGACGATGATTTGTATGATAAGGCTCTCGAAATGGCCGACCCTGACATGGATAAGTCAGAGCTATTTCGAGAAGCCATCAAAACGTTTGTACGCGTTCAAGCAGCCAAACGTCTTGCTGCTCTTGGTGGTACTGCTCCCGATATGCAAGATATTCCACGTCGTCGAGAGGAGTCTAACCCATAATGAATGTACTTGTTGATACATCGGTATGGGTGGATCACTTTAGAAACCGCAATAATACTCTGATCAGCCTCATTCAAGCAGACTTAGCACTTACTCATCCCATGGTGGTGGCGGAAATTGCTTGTGGAACACCACCAGCTCCTCGATCCAGGACGCTTAGCGATATAGGGTTATTGCGTCCAGCAAACCAAGCAAGCTTAGATGAAGTGATGGAATTTATAGAGCGTGAAAAGCTCTATGGCCAAGGATGTGGGCTGGTAGATATTACATTACTTGCTTCCACACTAATTACCCCAGGTTCAACATTATGGACGCTTGATAGACGTCTTGCAGGCTTGGCGGAACGCTTCCAGGTTGACTATCAAGCAGCTACTCAGTGGAATTAAATTACTTCTGCTTTTCACCAGAACGAAACAGCCTGTGGTGTAAATATGTTCCACAGGGTTAATCTTGCTGAAGTATGCTTTAACCCAATACCCACTGTAGTCATAACAACACCCTTCCTCTTTTCTTAATCTATTGTAAATATTGATGTACATGGTTTGTATTCACTAACCAAAAACTTCCGATAACAAGGGTTATCGGAAGTTTTTTCGAGGGGGTTGGGTATTCTGGGGTGAGGGAGGAGCACTAAGGGCACCAGAATATAAATCAGTAGCAGCTTATATAGCGAAGAACTCAAACTGCAGATGGAAGCCCTACTGGATTTTGATGAAGAAGATCAGAAAGCGGCTAGAGCTGTACTGGAAGGTTTAATTCTAAGACATAACGCTAAAAAAACGTTATGGGGTAATTAAACCCATAATAAAAAGCCCACTGTTGTGGGCTCTTGTTATGCAATTAAATCAATAAACTTTCTAAGTTTCACTAGCAAAGTCAATCAGTAAATTTCTAGCCTCATAGCTTTTTGTTTCAGCAATTCTCTGATTTATAAACGTATCTACACCAGAAGTATTTAGGTTCGCTAAAATACTTAATAATATGTCCAGATAAGCTGCATCATCTTCTGACCAGCGTTGTTTAACCCATTCAAAAATAGCTCCCGACCTATTTTTATCTAATTTTTCATAAAAATCAGATAGAGAAAAAATCAAGTCAAGAAGCACTTCCGAAAACTCTTTTATTTCAACAGGCTCTGGATTACTAATTAACTCATCTAATAACTTAAAAATTAATGAAGAATCTTTGCTATCAAAGCATTCCTGCAGTTTATTTTTTATATCAAAATAACTCATAACTTTATGCCTATTCAGTTAGAGGTATATGAATGGCATTTATATGTATACGAGGTAATTATATTTGCAATTCCTTAATATTAATTATTCTCGAAGAAGTTTGGTTAGTTTGATTATTACTGCATCAGCACCAGAAAATCCATCTTGTGGCATTGTGCTAGCTTCTTCTTCAGTGATTGGAATAAAGTCTTTTGTTAGATGCTCGAGCTCCTCACTATAGAGTCTTTTACCCCACTTCCCTGATAAGGCATCTTGATGACAGAACTCAGGTACAGGCCAATCATCTGGATTCCAGTTCTTTAGGCTTCCACTCACTGTCCAGCTTTCTTCATGTAGCCCTAAATCTCCAAACCTACATATAAAAACGGCGGATTTAAAACTAAGCTTTCCAGACTTCTCAATTTCTAATAGCTCTTCAGGAGACTGATCAAAAAAATATCCCAAAATACCTTTAGCGCCTCGTCTTTTGGTCATTCTTGCAATAATACCAGTTGCTGTAGTGCCATCCAGCAGTGGCACTACAAACAAGTCACCTTCTTTATATTTCTGTTTACGTTTCATGCTATTCACCCGACGTTGCTGGTGTATTTGCGGAATTCATATAGAGTTCGCGCCTAGGGTTTGTAGGACTGATTGGATTTACCCTATTTAATGGTGGGTTATGTAGCTCATGGATTTGCTGCTCCCTTCCTCGCTGTTGGGAATAACTGTCTGTCCAAACATCAGGATGAAACTCATAACGCCTGAGGTTAGGATCTCTTCCATGCTCATACTCTCTACGATTCATGTTATTAGTGCGTCCAGTCCGCATCACTTGTCCAGTATAAGGGTCTACCAAGCGATATGTTCCTCCTGAAGGGTTATTTATTGAGCACTGGTTAGGACTGTACGTTCTTGGCCTCATGGTTTGGTACTGCATCAGCACCAACTCTAAATCTCGTACATCACGCTCATTGTATCTAACGTTAGTTGGCCTCATGGTTTGATAACGAAAACCAGGATCTATTGTCTGTATTTCCCTGGTTAACGCCTCTACCCTTGCCGCTGAGACTGTTTCAATCGAGTTAGGCTGATTGATATTGGCTCTGCGTCGAGATAATCCATCAGGGTCTACGCCATCAACAGGATTCCCCTCAACATACGCATAAGTATTTAGCCCACCATTTAACCCAATCGGGTCACTTTCGATGTAGCGTCCAGTAGTTGGATCGTAATCGCGGAAATAGTTGTAAACTAGGACGGCTTTGTGCGTCCGAGCCTAGCATCGGAGCACTTCGATGCAGTTTTCTGTTAAAGAGCGACCACCTCGATGCACTTTGATGATATCGAGGTGTGTTGTTGTTAAGTGTATCAGCAGCTAAGGAAGAAGCATGCCCTGTTATCGGTTCAATTGAGAAAGAGGGTGTCAGAATGAGTTGAGGTTAAGCAGCTAAAAGAAGGAAGTGATCAAGGCTTAAAAGTAATAGGGCTTAGCATATTGAGTCGTACTAGCAAGAGTTCAGAGCAGAGATGGTTAGCGTCAGTGTGATGGATGCAAAATTCCGATTTTTGGGAGCCTAAGAGGTGAATTTTGGGATTTTCCGACCAGTTTGGCGATAAGCCTTGTCAGCTCTGGTCTGTAGCGATTTAGGCGACCCCGACACCCCACCGACTTGGGGGCGACTTGACCCCGACTTCTAGCTTTTTTGCCTCGACCACCTAGGGTTTACCCCCGACCGGTTCGCATCGAACACACAGATTTTAGAGATTAGTCAGTCGTTGAGGAAGAGCTCGTTTGAGCTGCAGGCCATTATACAGCAGTCTATCAGCCAAGACTAGCTCACCGCATGTGTAGTGTATTTAAGAGCTCTCAATGTTCTCTACGTCGGCTTACAAAGCCTTTAGCTGCTCTCTTTTTAGCAGCTATAGAAGCAAGCATAGACTAATAAGTTAATAGTGATATATACTGCATAATAGATTTAATGCAATAGTCATGGCTTATTGGATATGTCAGCGCTTTCAGAACGTCTCAAGCTATTACGCTCTATGCGGAATATCACTCAGTCACGGTTAGCAGAACTGCTTGAGGTAGATCCACGCGTCTATAACCGTTGGGAGCGAGGTACAGCTGTCCCTCAGTTTGAAACGGTGGTGAGGATTGCGGATATCTTACAAGTCAGTCTGGATGAGCTGGCAGGTCGTCAACAGCCTTCCCAAGCGCTAAAAATTCATAACTATGAGTTGCATAAGCTGTATCAGCAAGTGGATAGCCTGCCTGATGATGAGCAAAAAGCATTGGTGCTGGTGATTGATAGCCTCATTAAGACGTCACAGATGACAGCCCAGCAAACATCAGCAGCTAAGCGGTAAGCTATGCAGTATAATTTTGAATGGGACCCTAACAAAGCATACAGCAATCGCCGTAAACATGGTGTGAGCTTTGAAGAGGCGACCAAGGTGTTTAATGACTCCTTGGCATTAACGATTTTTGATGAGGATGACTCTAATCCAGAGGAAGACCGCTGGATTACACTGGGAGAGGTCCAAGGTAGGCATTATTTAGTGGTGGTACACACTTATCGCGATGTGCAGCAAGATACGGTCACCATCCGTATCATATCCGCACGGCCTGCAACGAAAAACGAGATTAAGCAATACCAGAAAGGGTGATCATGATGCGTGACGAATACGATTTTAGCAAAGGTGAACGGGGCAAGTTTTTTAACCCTGAAGCTAAAAAGAATTTACCCGTTTATTTAGATGCTGAGGTATTAGAGTATTTCGCAGCACGGGCTGAAGCAAAAGGTATTGAACTGAACACCATGGTCAATGAGCTGCTAAAAAAGGATATTGCCTTGATTGAAGGGGTTAAATAAAAAAGCCTACATATGTAGGCTTTAAATAACAATAATAACTTCATATTATTCAATGGTTGAATACCCTTCAGACCAGTAATCTTGATCTATATGGTATTCACTTATTTCAAACCCATCAGGGCACTCTTTAAACCCTTCTAGTAACTGTAACTTACTAATTGCGGTTTGGGCTTTAAACTTCGATGAATAAACTCCAATTAATTTAATATCTTCAGTATTTTCCGAAATTTCATGCACATGATGTAATATGTAAACAGTATTCATCTAAAAGCCTTATTATTAAGGGTTTTGGAAAGATCGATCACCCCATTTTTTTATCTTATTGTGTTCAGTGTTAGGACCCTTTGGATAATTATTTGGACCATATTTATCATTGAGTAAACGGTCAGCAAATTTTTTCCCGCTTTCACCAACATATGGTTTTTCACCTTTTGCCGGCTTTGTTGAATCGCTCATTAATCAATCAATACCATACGCTCATAATTTGCTAGAATACCGAGCTTGTCCTAGTTAAGTCTATTACCTCCTAC
>NZ_AUAF01000196.1 GCF_000428585.1 Zooshikella ganghwensis DSM 15267
CGTCGGCGGAAGAGGGTCGCTGATTCATTTAACAAAATAGAATGCATTGCACTTAAGTATTCGGGAATACCATACACTTGTTGACTGACATCGTATTCAGTTAATGCAATAATTTCCCCTTTTTTAAATCGGGTAATCGTTCGGTCAGGACTGAGCCAAATATAATGATCAGGCTTTAATGCTTTGCGCATATTAATCGCCGGGACTTGTTGTAAACGCAAGGTTTGTTTATAGGGGTTCAAAATACGCTTAAAGTAGCATTGACCAAATACATTAAAATCGTAGCCTGCTCGATACAGTTCAGGCTTGGGCAATAAGGCGCAGGCCTTATAATGTTTCACCAGCATATTACGTTTAAAACCCGCACAGGCGCTGTGGTGGGGATTGGCACGTAGCAGTTTGGCGAGCCCTGCTAAACTAACCGGGGGCTCGTAATAATCACCCTGATGATTGGCAAATACACCGAGATAGTCGTGTAGTTGGGTGGCGAGCACAGACTCAGGCTCTCCAAAACCAAAGACAGTAACACCTTTAGGAAGGGGGGTAGCCGGTTTAGTTTTTTGGATTTGCATTATTCATCCTCAAAATCCCAGGTTGACGCTTGCTGGTATTCGGTATTAATGGGTTCATTAAACAGCGCGTGTAAAATAGCAAAGGCGACATCGGCATGACCGGTTTCTTGGGTACGGTTGGCGCTGTAGGTGATTTGGCCGCTTGGCGTGGTGGTTTGCTTGATGGTCATAAAGGCCTGGGGAATGTCTTTCATTTCTACATCAAAAGCCAGGCGACCTTTGCGGATGACATCGAGACCTTTTAGCACCAGCTGATTCTTGGTGTCGACACTGTAATTGATGGCCTGTGCTCTCGGGAAAAAGCCCCGTACCAGGTCATAGACGCCCCGACCAATACCAGTAATGTCGATGCCAATGTAGCCGACATTAAAACGCTGGGTAAGCAGTTTGATTTGGTTAGCTTGATAGGAAAAATCGGCGTTATACCATTGGTATTTTTCCAATATCCGAAACTTGTCTCCATAAGCAGCATGAGGTGGTGCTAGCACCACTAAAGTGGCGGCATCCTGAGTGCGGCTCGGATCAAAACCTAACCATACCTCATGATTACCAAAAGGCCGCGTCTGATGTGGATCAAAATCAAGCCAAAAAGCTTGATCAGAACAGCATTTTTCTAAATCCTTCAGCTTGAAGACACTTTGCTTATCATCCATAAACTGGCACATGAGTAAGTTATTAAACTCGTGCTCAGAATACTCTAAACGTAGCTGGTCTATATCAAATAAATCACAGCCCCCTGCGATGGCGTCCTCGATAGTAATAATCTGACGGAATTGGCCATCAGGGCATAACATACCTTTTGAGAGCTCTGCATCACTTGGGAAAGGCGTATCGGGATTTTCTTTCTTAAAGGCTTGCCCGGTCCAAAACGGATAGGCTTCGTGACTGATGGCACTGGGTGTTGAGAAATACGTCTTACGCCACCGCTTATGCATTGCCATACCGGAAGCTGTACGATTTATTTTGTCAAACTTGGGAATCCAGAAATATTCATCGGTGTAGACATGGCCATGATAGGTTTGTGCTGTGTTGGCGTTGGTCGATAAAAAACGTAGCTCTGCATCATTACTTAAAACGATAGGATCGCCTTTTAGCTCAATATCAAACAAATTTCTGGCAAAGCTCTGTATATAACGGCGAAACACCTCAGCTTGTGCTCGGCTGGCAGACAAAAAGATTTGAGGGTCACCGGTGAGGATCGCATCCGCAAAGGCCTCACCGGCAAAGTAATAGGTCAGCCCGATTTGACGACTCTTTAAGTAGTTACGCAAGCGACAGAGTTTAGAGTTATTTTTAACATCCCAAATCGCCCGCTGATAATCAAAAAGCTTGCTTAAAAACTTCTCTTGAATATCGTCTGCAGTAATACCACTAATATCATTTTTAACCTGTTTTCTTTTTTGGCGTGTCTTGGGTTTGTCGGCAGAAGAGGGGGGATGGTTTTCATCTGTTTCAGTAGGTGCTGCTTTATATTTTTGCAGCTTTGCCAATTGACTAACCAAGCGATCCATTTCATTCAGCTCGCGCTCGGATTTGTTTTCTCGACCGGATAAGACAATAAGACGACGTGAGAGGGCGGATTCTGCGGTTTCACTTTGAATAAGGTCGGTCCAACCTTCCTGGGCGGCCCAGTAATAAATAATACGTTTCGATTCTATGCCTAATTGCTTAGCAATTTCAGGTACACGATGGCGTTGTAAATACAGCTGTTTGGCTTGTTGTTTAATCGACTCGGAGTATTTCATGGATGTATTGCAACGCATAATGAAAGGATGTGCGTTAATCATAAAAGACCTTTACGCAAAAATAATGGGTTAAACTTCCTGAAAATTCCTAATCAATACTTAGCGTCGCGCAATAGGAAATACCAGAAAATCATTGCATTGCTGGTCGTTAAAAAAACCATTAATTTAACCCTTAACCACCGTGAATAAACTGAAATAACCCAACGGCTTGGAAAAGGTAATGGCGACAACTGACTGGCTTTGTATCATGAAAAGTGGCCCGACCGTGGATGGTCGCGAGATTGCGCCACAAGCGGTGAAGGAAATGGCCGAGTCCTATAACCCTGATGAATATACCGCGATGATTTGGTATGAGCATTTTCGCTTTTATGGCAACTTCGGTCAGGTTGTGGAACTCAAAACCGAAGTGGATCCAAAAGACCGACAATGTTTGTTTGCTAAAATAAAACCCAATCAACGCTTGTATGCGTTAAATGAACAACAGCAGCAATTATTTTTCTCTGGGGAAATTCTGCCAGATTTTCGTAAAACCGGTAAAGCCTATTTATTTGGTTTGGCGATTACCGATCAACCCGCCAGTGTCGGTACTTCGCAATTACATTTTAATCATCGCCGACAAGACCCGGACAGTTATTTCAGTCAGCCCCTGCAATTTTCCTACGATGACATTGCTAACCCAGAAAAACACTGGTTTAGTCGTATGTTTAGCCGCGATAAATCCGCGCCAGAACAAGGCAACCCAATGGACGACAAACAATTTACTCAATTGCTGGAAAGTCAGAATAAAAACGCAGAAGCCATCACCCAGTTGACCGCCGTGATGGAGAAATTCAGCACGGCGGCAGCTGAGAGTGATGATAAAACAGCGGGTGAAAGTGAGCCATCTACCCCGCCTACAACTACAGAAACCACCCCACTCGTAGAGCCTTCCAGCGTTTCTACCGAGGAGTTTAACAGCCTTAAGCAGTCACTCACCCAGCTGGAAAATATCGTGAAGCAGTTCAGCATGGAAGGCACCTATATCCCTGAAAACGAAGGCCCTGCCGAAGAACACGACGAGGTGCTGTGATGCGTCCGGAAACGATTCAGCAATTTAATACCTTAAAGCGCAATATGGCGCGTACGTATAATGTACATAATGTGGCGCATAAATTTAATGTTGCACCGTCTATTGAGCAAAAGCTTAACGATGCGATTGTCGCCACCAATCCGATGCTGCAAAAAATCAATGTGTTACCTGTCAATGAGCTGCAGGGCGAAAAAGTCTTTCTCGGGGTGGCCAGTGCAGTGACAGGACGCACCAACACCAAAAAGCAAGACCGTGAGCCACGTAACCTGGTGGATCTGGATAATGACGGTTACCAGCTCTATAAGACGGAATCAGATGTCTGTATCAGTTATCAGCAAATGGATGTGTGGGCCAAGTTTAAAGATTTTGCATCACGCTACAGCCGTGCTGTCCAGCATCGTATGGGCGTGGATCGGATTATGGTCGGTTGGTATGGCACCAGTGTCGCTACACAAACGGATTTAGCGGCTAACCCACATTTACAGGATGTGAATAAAGGCTGGCTGCAGATCATACGGGAGAAAGCGCCCACGCAGATTCTAAAAAAAGACGAGCAGGGTGCCCAGCCGATTGTTTTAGGTGATGATTATGCCAACCTGGATGAGTTGGCCACCGATTTAAAATTCATGATCGGTGAACCGTTTAAAGCGGATCCCGATTTAGTGTTTTTAGTAGGCAGTGATTTAATCGCACGTCATCACTTACGGTTGTATCACGCCCAGGGTGAAACCCCGTCTGAAAAAGAGAAAGTGGAAAATCAACAGGTCATTAAAACCTTTGGTGGATTACCTTCTTTTTCATTTCCAGGGATGCCACCCCGCCTGGCGATGGTCACCAGTTTTAATAATTTATCATTGTATTTTCAAAGCAGTTCTTGGCGTAAGCAGGTTATTGATAATCCTCGTCGTGACCAAGTGGAGGATTACAACTCACGGAACGAGGGCTATGTCGTCGAGCAGTACCAAAAAATCGCCTTTGTTGAACCCGATCAGCTTAAGTTTAAAGAAGAGTTAGAGAACTAACCATGTTGAGCTTAGCCATGCGTCAACGGCAGCGTGAAGCCCAGGAAGAAAAGGCTGAACACATGCCGTTTAGCCCAGACAGTGCGTTTGCTTCGCTGGCCAATGCCAAAAAGTTCTGTCAGCTGCAATTATGCAGTTTGCGCTTGGATTTAGCGCAAATTGGTAAATTGAAAAACTATCCTGAAAAAGCCGAATTTAAACGCACATTAATTGATAAATACCAATATTATCTTGACGGTTATTTAGCGTCTGGTTTAGAGCACCCGAATGAAATTCTGGTGTATATGGTGATCTGGCATTTTGATACGAACCAGCTATTTATAGCGTATAAGCTGGCCAAAATGGCCATTCAACAAAACCAGCCGATGCCCGAGACCTTTAAACGGCGGGATGTAACAACCTTTGCCTGTGATGAAGTGTTACGCGCAATGGAACGCAAAATTGAACACAGTGACATTATCTTTAACCTGGTGCTAGAGGATTTACAAAACGGCACCTGGGATGTCATTCCAGAAATCAAAGCCCGTTATTTTAAAATTGCAGGTACGCGAGCAGAAGAAAATAACCAGCTAGACGACGCTTTACTGTATTTCGAAAAAGCCCATAACACTTGGGAAAAAATAGGTGTAAAAACCAGACTCGATAAATTACGCAACAAATTAACTAAATAAAACTCCCCGCACCCGACCGGGCCGCACCCTTAAAAAAAGAAACGTGCTTTTATTTTTTTAATCGGTGCTGTGCCCTGGTCGTTTTAAAAGGCTTTGTATGAGCATTCACGACAGTTTATATCAACCGGCAATCACCGACATCACCAGTGATAAATTTTTTCCAACGGTGTCCGTAGGTGATTTTCAGCAGTTGTATCGGCTGCATGAGTACACAGAAGATTTAATTGAAAGCGAGCTGATTCAGGCTGTGATCACCATTAATGGACAACTGGAAACCTTTAAAACCCAAGTCATCAGCAAAGGCTATCAGGCGTTAGCCGAGCGTCCCAGCAGCACCGTGAATGGCGAACATCGTGACAGTTTTTTATATCAGCGGGCGGTGATGAGCCTGGCCAAAGCGAATGTACTTCAGCAATACCAAACGATTTTGACCAGTGATAAAGCCGAACATGTGGCTAAAACCAATGACGAAACCTACGGCTTTTGGTTAGCGGCTTCACAACGTGCCGTGTGCCAATTGCAAGGCGAGTTATTTATTAGCGCAGAATTATTATGAAAAAACTCACGGCCTTTAAAGATTATTTACTGGATTTAAAACTGGTCACCCCGGAAAAACTGGAAGCCTATCCAGAAAATAATCAGCTGGACATTCTTACCAAGCCGGGCGAGCAAGGTTTGGAAATGGCCCAGGTCAGCTATGATGCCGTGTTTGAATTAAACCTGGTGAAAGCCAGTTATACGGCATTAGTCGCCATTGTCAGCGGCTGGCTCGCTGAGCATGACCAGGCACGTAATCAGCAGGATGTTGATAAACCCGAGTTTGAGTATGAGCTGACGGAAGAGGGGTTGGTTGATGTACGCCTGATGATTCCTTTTTGTGAGTCGGTGTGTTTAGTGGAGAAAGAACAGGGTCCGATTCATTACGCAGGGAAACGCTGGGATACTGGGGATTATGATTTATGGATTGCTGAAAGCGGTGAGGTGACCGATGCCAGCACCCGCTAATCCCATCAGCGTTAGCCACAATGGGTTATCGGTCCGTGAGCAATTCGCGGTACTGCAACTGTCGCCCAGTGATAAACGCAAAGCCTTACTCCATGCGGGTAAAGCCGTGCGTAAACACAGCCGCCAGCGTATTCGTCAGCAAAAAACACTCTCGGGCCAAAACATGGCCGCCCGTAAAAATCGACGTAAACGTAAAAAAATGCTGCGCGGATTATCCCGCACCATGGGCATACAGGCCAACGCAAACCAGGCAGTGATCGGTTGGCGTAATCCGGTAACGGGTGCCATTGCCAAACGGCAACAGGAAGGCTTAAGCCAGACCATGAGCAGCCGTGATTTACCGAAAATAACACGGGCGACGTATGACGAACCCTGCCCGAAAAACATCGCACGGGCGTTAATCCGAGCTGGTTTTACCATCAAGCGTAAACGCGGCAAAGGCCATAAACGGCCTAGCCTGGCGTGGATCACCGAGCATTTAACCTTTGGTATGGCGGGCGCGATTTTGCGGGAATTAACCGATAAACCCCAGCAATCCCGTTGGCGTATTCCCCTGGCCGCACGGCCTTTTTTAGGGGCGACGAATGACGACATTAATCAAATACTGGACGCGCAATTGCGTGAATTCCTACAGGCAATGAGGTGATGACATGGCACTGGGCAAGGTCACGGTCAATAACTTAAATCTTTTTCAAGGCCCGATTACAGCCATTGAACGGACCTTTTTATTTATCGGGCCAGCGCCCCAGCGTCATGGCGATGTATTGAGTATTAATAGCCAAACCGAGCTGGATACGTTATTGGGTGAGGCTGACTCTGATTTAAAAAGCCAATTAAT
>NZ_AUAF01000197.1 GCF_000428585.1 Zooshikella ganghwensis DSM 15267
TGAAAACCATGATATGAATTAATTCTAACCCGTTGTTTCTAATAGCTTATTTTTAGCCGTCATGTGTATTCAATAATGGCCAAAGCCGAGATAAGTGAGAAGACATGAAACGGGGTTGAATTATACCACTTAGTCAAAGACCATGACTCCTTTCTTACGTAGTGTTTCAATTTCCTCTACTCGGCCTACACCTGGTGCTTTGGCTTCAACGGCATAAAGTACTTCTAGCTTCTCTGATACCTTAGACAAGCCACTCCAGTCTTCAATTGGGGTATAGTTGATATGCAGATCTTCTAAGTGAGGCAAGTGCTCAAGCCCTTCTACTTTTTTAAAGTTGTGGCTGTTTAATACTAACTTCTTTAAATTATTAAACCGCTCAAGTCCTTTCATGCCTCTTAAGCCAATACTACTATCCGTACTATACCGAGCACCACCAGGAATATTTAATACTTGAAGTGATGGCATTTCAGGTAAGTCAGCGAAACTATTGATATTATTAGGCGCCTGAATCAAAAGCTTTTTTAAGTTTTTCATGTCTGCAAACAGTTGATACTGCTCTTTTGGTGCTTCAAGTACAATTTCTAGCTCTTCAAGAGCAGGTTTATTTACCAAAAAGCTTACATCTTTGATTGGATTTTTATACAAAAATAAATTTTTCAGTTTCTTTAGGCTCTTAAGACCAGATAAGTCTGCTATTTTATTATCTTTCAAGTTAAGGGTTTCAACAGACTCAATATTTTGAAGACCTTTGATATTTTCTATTTTATTTCTAGACAAATTTATATACTTAGAATTTTGTAGTGAGCCAAGTAATATTTCTTTTATGTCGACATACTTAATAGTTATATAAGTAAGGCTTTTGTTTGATAGTGATATGGTATCTCTGTCAAATTTCGACTCAAATATACTTAAATAAACTAAGTCTTTAATACGTTCAATGTGCTTAAAATTCTTAACCTTTGCACGAGTGATAAGAATATGCTTTATACTGCCGACTTTGCTTACCAACTGCACATCGATCTCTTTAGCTTTTCTAAGGTAAACGGTTGATACAGCCCCGTCAGGCTCAAATATATAGCACACTGAACAGACATCTATGAGCTGAAAGCTAGGTTCATTAAAGCCATCATCTCTAATGGCTTTTTTTCTTTTTATATCTTTACCTATGATAAGTACTTCAGCCTGCTCATCTGTCTTAATAGCGTTATTAAGAAGCTTAACTTGTTTATCTATTTTCTGTTGTACTGCGTCAGTGACACTCAGTGCATAACTTGACGCAAAACATAATATAAGTAATACAAACTTGATCGCTCTCATTACTTAGCGCCTCTAAAAAATAGGTCTTAAGAATTCTTCGTAGGCCCATGTACACCCTTGATCATCAAGGTCTTCAGGGTGATGCCTACTGGGCATAAAGGTGCCGGTTTCTAGCAAATCAATAACATCTGCAAATGTTCGACCAGAACTGAACTGTGCATTTGGTTCTTCTTTAACCCGTTCTTTGAGTTGAGTATAGTATTCAACAATTTTACGGGTATTCATGGGGTGTAAATGATGGTTTTTATAGGGTGCAGAACCATGTATAAACACACAATCCTGAATCTGATCTTCGTTGTAACCACTCATCTTTAATGGAATAACGGCTCGCCAGTTAAAGGTATTCCAATGGCGATCATCTTTGAGCAGTTGATCTACTTCTAGCGCCAATCCTCTTGCGTCCTGTGCACCTTGAACACCTGGAGAGTTTGGTTGATATTGGACACCAATTAATTGCCTAAATTCCTTTGATTGTTTTACGGCTTCCCAACGGGCTTTAAGCATTTGATAACTGTTTGCATCAAACCATTCATCCCAATTATCATACGCAAAGCGGGCAATGACTGTTATTGTACCAACTACAAATAAAAACTGCCCTACACCCGGAATACAGTTGATACCCATCATGGGCAGTATATCCGCAATTAAAAAACCAACCGTATAAGCAAACTGGCCGACGAGATCAGAAGCCAACATGAGTGTTGTAAGTGTACTGTCATGGTCAGGGAAGACAGGGTTACTTTTTAAATAATTAGCTAAAGCAACCGTTGCATTAACCGTACTTTCAATACAGCCTATCAAGGCAAACACATTGAGTGATCCTGCAATTTTAGAAGAGATGCCTTTGCTGTTTAGTAAGTTATTGAATCGCGTGGATAGCTTAGCACCATAGGTTACGGCCTTCCCTGTAGCATCTACTAGTGACATGCTTTTCATCGCAAAGTCATACCAGAACTCCGCTTCATTGCCTTTCTTTTTATACTCCTCATAAGCGTCTGAGCAGGCTAAGGTTGTAAATTCTTCTACTGCGATAGCAAGGTTCAGAAACGTTAAAGTACCTTTATAAATTTTGCCATGTATGGATGCTTGAATATTATCTGAGAGATTACTTGAAAAAGTGCCTTCTGTTTTACCAAATAATGCACTCATCACCGCCTGTTCACCATGTTTACGTTGACGCATAAACATACTTAAGTGAATAGCCTGAACTCGCCTAGTATTAATTTTACCTTCCTGCGTTTTAAAAATACCCGCGAGATTCATTACGGATATCAGTGCACGGATATGAAAGTTTTTGGATTTATTGCTGTAATTCTTTAGGCGTTTACCCACAAAGTACGCATAGGTATCCAGTACCACCATAAGTACTGGAGGAGGGCCTGGAATATTATTGATATAGGTATTTAGCGTTGATTTCAGGTTTTCCTGATAATAATTCTTAACATCCCAAATGGCTTCATAATTTAATAGCGTTGATAAAGGACCGATTTGCCCTGCCTGAGTTTCCTGTGCACTTTCAAAACTATCACGCCATGACTTTCCATCTTCTTCTGTTGTTTTTTCCACCCGTACATCATACGGATCAATCCCTGATTTGTATTTTCTACCACGGTAGTCGTAATATTTTAACTGCTCTTGATTTGCTTCAAAGTCTTCTAAATAAAACTGCCGACCAAGCAATGGCTCTGATAAGCTATGCCCTGCAATCCCATCTAACAGAATTGGTATTTCCTTTTCACCAATCGTTTCACCGATATGCGTTGATGCCAGCACACCATAGGCTTTGGCAATGGTATCGAAAATATGAATCCAAAGCGGCTCTGACGCCATATAGGGGCCACAGGCTTTATTCATCTGGCATTCAATTTCATCTAAGTAGCTTTTTAATTCAGCCTGAAATGCAACAGAGCACAACAGCTCATATAGATATTCAGCCTTGGCTCGAATAGAGCGGTTTATCTTTTGGAGCTGCGATGAAATAGTCGTTTCTTCCCCCAAAAAGTCTATTTGCTTTTTGGTGAACTTGGCTAATTCCGCTATGGATTGGTGGGTTTTAACTAAGTGTGCATCACTTTCAGGGGTGGTTTTATTTCTGAAAATGTAGTGCATTTTACTTAGCTCAACCATCTTAATCAGGTTACCCTGTTGTGCTAAGTAAGGGTGCAAAATGTCCTGTTGTTGTTTCTGAAGCTCAGCGAGTTCATCTATGGCCAGACAAATACGCCGATCCCACTCTGGTAAGGTACAGTGAATTTTAACCGTGAAAACAGGATAGCCATCATCATCTTTCATGACTTTTTGTTTATCACTAGTCAGTGACTCTGGCTTGCCTTTCCAGGCAACACTTTCAGCCTTTAAGCTGGTGTGTTCAGGCGGTGCCAAGCGGGTTAATTCATCAACGGGCTTTGTGACAAAGGGGCCACGATCAACGGGATAACACAAAAAGCCATAGGTTCTGTTTTTTCGAAACGTTTCTGAATACTGTTTTATTTCTGTTTTGGAACGCCTTTTTTCGGTGCTGACATGAGCCACCTCGGTAAATTGATCCAGCGTTTGGGATAAATTGTTAGCGCCCAGGCCATAACTGATGATGTCAGCCATGATTTGGTTTTCAATACTGAGCGTTAATGGCTGTTGTCCGGGTTTGGCAGGCCGAAAGACTGGGCTGGCGCTGTTAAACACCTGTGAGCTGTCAGGATCTTTTTTAGCCATGGCTTTCCAATAGGCCTGGCTGATATTCGGTGCTTCCCGTGCTAGGGAGTCAACTTTGCTCAAAAAATCATGGTCTAACGCAGGCTTGACACTTAATTGTTGTTTTTCCAGATCGATATAATATTCTCGATCGCCCATAATGGCGGCTTCACCACCCCGAACATAACCACTATGATCAGTCCGACAGACTTGTAGTGATGTATATCCTGCATACATTGCTGAATGACTGACGCCAGATAATTTGGTGTCATCACGAAGATCATATAACCAGTGGATTAACGTGCCATAACGAACGGGTTCAGAGGGTTTATCCGCATAGACAAAGCGAATACCACAGCCTTTATTTCGCATCAGCACTTTAGTGACTTTTGACTCATCATCATGCGGGGCATCGAGGTTGGGTGTCTGCACAGACTGTAAACGTCGATACGTTGCAATATCCTGATCGGTAATCTTACAGGCGCTGCAGTCTCTTGCCAGATTAAGTTCTTTATAAAAACTATTGATGATCCTAAAGCTTTCAATATTCTGCTGTTGAAACTTATCAATCCTTTGACTGATGTTTTTAATTTCTTCTATGATTTTTGCATAACTGTGATGATGATGAAGTGCATTGTACTGGGCTGGTTTTGTGTCACCTGCTTTTAATTGCTCGGCTTTTTCAACCTTACGCTTTAGCAGCAATTGTAATTGATCAAAGCAACGCGCTTTCACCCGAAATGCTTTGAGGGCACTGATGACCTCATCCGCTTTATATTCTCGGTGACGCTGAACAAAGGCTTCTACCTGTTCATTTGTGTAATCGGGTTTGTTTTCAAAATAAGCGACCAATTTTTCTAAATTGCTTTTGCTTTGCTGATCAAGCTTTTTCAACTCAACGAGATAATCATGAAAAATCTGTTTATGTTCAGCAACCCCTTCCTGCTCAATGCGTTGGATGATAGCCGCTCGTTGTTGTTTTAATCGTTCCAGGCGTCCAGGGTTGGGTAAACCATCTTCATTGGCAAGGACTTCGAGATCAACAATTTTGGCATCCAGCTCATCTTTTTCCTTCAGCAACTGCAAAGGCTCTTTATCAAGGTTATTCGCATGTAGCGAGTAAATGTGCTGCTTTTCCATTATCAGTTAATCCTTAACAGTACTGCTTTTTATGCGTAATGTTTTGCAGCCATTCTTGATCTGAAGCCCCCGTTGCGGCTTTAAAATCACCTACTGCGGCCTGATAACACTCATCGGCTGGTTGATCGATAAGGCCGGAATGAATACTTACGTTATTCAGTGCTCCTTTTTGCCCTTCTACAGAGTCTTCTGGTGCTAAGACGCCGACATTGACCAAGCTTGACTGCGGCTCAGATTCACCTTCAGGGGTGTAATTAATCACCGCAAATTCTGCAATGGCAGGTACTTGGACTTCGACGATGCCCTCAGCATCGCTACTACCAGATGAGGTCCACTGTTTAAGCGCAGGTGCGTTTCTGATGTACTCAATACTGTGCTGATTCAATAAAAAACTAGGTTCCAGCTTAATGGTATAAGGCGTATTCACCAGCAGCTCACCATCATCATCGAGCAACTGTAGTTTTAAATAAACATAAGGCACATTATCCAGGTACACGACGGGTATCTTATGCTGACGATTACGGTCCAGATATTGTGCAGATGATACGCGAGGATTTTGAGGCGGTAATGCAACGTCAGCATCTTGATCCAGCAATGCGGGTGCAATAGGTCCCAGAGGCCCATCATCAATGTCAAAGCCTCTCTCACTATCATAAATAGCCATTGCATCAACGGTCGTTGCCTGTTTATTTAACTCAGCCGTATTACCTTCAAGTTTATCAATCTGAGACCAGGATAACTGTCGTCGGCTAAACAGCATCTTTATCCCATTGTTACCCTGCTGCACCTCACCGTTAAGTTTATAAGGTATCCAGATGGTGTCGTAGGCAGTACCCAACGCTTTACGTGCATTGGGGTCAGTTAATCCTAAGCGGCTTTGACGGGCATTACGATAAAACGTGACGTGGGTATCTCGGTAGGTTTGGTTTTTGGTTACTTCGAGTTCTCGCCACAGCTTATTTTTCCAAAAGACATAGACCCAGCCACCCTCCTGGAGGATATCGGACTCTGGGCGGACCTTTTTCTCGGTAATGTAGCCCAAGGGTTTCACAGGAATAATAATCGTCTCCCAAGGAGCTTTTTCGGTTTCCTTGGGCACAGGCTGGATTTGGTTAATAAGCGGTAAGTACAGTGGCATCTCCCCTTTGCCATGCATGGCAATACGAATACCCAGTTCCCGGGGGACATTCTGGAGGTTATTAAACTCCACCAGACTCCGATAGCGCTCTCCATCCTTAAAGTGAGTGACGGCGGCTTTTAGATCAAGCCCTTGCTCACTGTCTTTATCTGCACTCAAATATAGCCGCTGAGAGCTATTGTGCTGGATGCCTGCGACTTCAACTACAATTTTGTAATTCACATCAGGTGATGTATCTGGCTCAGGTACAGGAGGCACCAAGCGCTCCATGATAGGTGGTGTTTTCTCTCGTATCACATAGGGTAGTAGTGCCCTACCTTCGTCGATTTGCTCTAAGCTTCTGACATCATCCCATACAGATGTACCTAATTCAGGATCACCATAGATCGACATGGTTTCATCTGCTTCCCAATAGCGATCTTGGGTAATATCGTAGGAAGGATCCTCCTTCATTCGCTCGCTGAAAGGGCGTACATCAATTTGCTTAAAGCGCATGCAACCTGTCCTGTTTTAACCTTGTACAGAGGTATGCATTTTAAAGCGATTAAGAAAAGGCTGATAAATAGGGTTCACAAATCTTAGTGTTGATCTGTTTGTGATTAT
>NZ_AUAF01000194.1 GCF_000428585.1 Zooshikella ganghwensis DSM 15267
ATGGTGGATCAACTCCCTGAGAAATGGAGGGGACAGTTAAACCGGCTCCGACGGCGGGTGGAGACAACGATTGGTCAGCTAGTAGAAAGGTTTAATATTCAGCGAACCAAAGGCAGAACACTATGGAGCTTGACTAATCGAATTACCCGCAAGCTATTATCACACAGTTTGTGTGTATTATTTAATAGGAACCAAGGCAATGCTCCTCTTCAGTTAGCTAAATTAATAGGCTAAAAAGTCGAGCATCGCGTTATATTATTTTTAATAAGTGATTTGTTATTTTTATGTATACCCTTTAAAAGGGTATACATAAACTATTCACAATAAGGTAAAAACGACTAAGCCTTTACCCATCGTGGGGGAGGGCGTGTATGATTATTTTTGGTAAGCTGCAATTGACTCAACAATAGCTTTTTTCGCTGCTTCGCTACCTTCCCAGTTATCAATTTTAACCCACTTGCCTTCTTCCAAGTCTTTATAATTTTCAAAGAAGTGCTCGATTTGTTTTATCAGCAATGCAGGGAGGTCAGTGTATTCTTTAACATGTTGATAGAGAGTGGTCAGTTTGTCGTGAGGCACGGCAATCAGCTTAGCATCTTCACCACTTTCGTCTTTCATGTTGAGCACGCCTACAGGACGGCAACGGATAACAGAGCCAATAGCCACAGGGTAAGGAGTGACGACTAATACATCCAACGGATCACCATCATCAGCCAAGGTTTGTGGAATGTAACCGTAGTTGGCAGGATAAAACATAGGGGTGGCCATAAAACGGTCGACAAACACCTGGTTACTGTCTTTGTCGATTTCATACTTCACTGGCGCGCTGCTGTTAGCGGGGATCTCAATGGCTACGTTAATGTCATTTGGAGTGTCTTTGCCAGGAGGAATAGTATCGTAACTCATATGTTGTTTCCTAAATGAGACAGTAATTAACAATCGTAAGGCGGTGAGTACTCATGCTATTGTGCTGAGACTTAAGCCGCAAATTGCGGTAAAACCTGGGCGCAGATTATAGAGGGTCAAGTTCGTAAGTGCCAATCTTTGGATCAGAGATACGCGGAGTTGGACTTTGAAAAGAGCACCAGTGGAAGTATGGAAGGATATACAGCGTGTTGGAGTGGCATTATGTAA
The DNA here is from genome assembly GCF_000428585.1 of Zooshikella ganghwensis DSM 15267. Lineage (GTDB taxonomy): Bacteria > Pseudomonadota > Gammaproteobacteria > Pseudomonadales > Zooshikellaceae > Zooshikella > Zooshikella ganghwensis. The sequence goes on from NZ_AUAF01000194.1 coordinate 1,135, forward strand.
GAGGATACGACTGTTTGCAGGAGGTTTATAAAGCCTCCTGTGATAAGCTGATTAATTAGCTATTTTGCTCAATGAGGTTGCTATCCATATTGTTTGCACCAATAGGAATTTGCTTTGGCTTCATGGCTTCAGGAATCTCGCGGACCAGCTCGACATGTAATAGGCCGTTTTCTAATGACGCGTTGACCACCTGAATATGGTCTGCAAGCTGGAAACGTCGCTCAAAGCTACGCGCTGCAATACCTTGATGAAGAAAATGGCGTTGCTCTTTTTCTTCGGCTTTTTTACCTGTAATAAGTAGTGTGTTTTGCTCACTCACAATAGACAGTTCTTGTAAGGTAAAACCTGCTACCGCCATGGTGATGCGGTAATGATCTTCATCAAGCAGCTCAATATTATATGGGGGATAGCTTGGTTGCCCTTGCTCAACACGAGTCGCTGAGTCTAATAAGTTAAAAATATGGTCAAAACCAATTGCTGAACGATATAAAGGTGAAAAGTCAAATTTACGCACGGAACATATCCTTTTATTTAAGCAATATGATATACCCTAAACTTTGGAGCAAGACTCCATATAGGGCGTTTGGCTTATCGTGTGATCAAGCCTGAAAAGCTTACCTGACCGAATTTTGTCGTCACTGGTAGCTCACGTAACTCTCTAAGAGCAATTACGCTATTATAGATATGAGTTTGAATTATTTTTTTTCAAGGGCAGGGATAAAAAAATGAGCGTTACTTCTTAATTGAGTGGCTGTCGGCTGATATGAAGCGTCTTAGGCTTATTGTGAAATTGCGAGGGGCATTAGGGTTTGTTTTTGTGGTATTCGCCCTTATTGGTGGCGCAACGCTATATGCGGATACGCATAACGAAAAAAGAGTTTTAACTATAGCTACTTTGGAGTATCCCCCTTATCACTATCAAAATAGTAAGGGGAATGTCATTGGGGTAACAACCAACTTAGTAAAGCAAGTATTTAAAAATATGGAGCAGCCAATAACAATAAGGATACTACCATGGTCTCGTATATTAAAGTCACTTAAACAAGGTAAGGTAGATGGAGCATTTCAGGTTTTATACAAGAGTGAACGAACTCGTTACCTGGATTATTCACAAGAGGTATTAATTAATGAGATTGTATCCTTGTTTGTTAAACAAGAGCAAAAAATCAGTTTTGAGGGTGATTTACGTGTGTTAGCGAATTATCGGTTAGGAGTTCGTCAAGACTTTAGCTATGGCCCTGAGTTTGACAGGCTGGTTGCAGAAGGTGTATTGACTAAGCTAACGAGTAAAACGAAGCCGCGAGATTTAATAATATTATTAGAGCGTGGAGATATAGATGTTTTAATTGGTGATATATTGACTATTCCCTTTCAGTTTAAACAAGTTTCTGCTGAACTGCCATTAAGTGTAATTGCTCGTGTTGAACCAGATATACAAATAACACCAAGTTTTATGGTGTTTTCTAAAGCTAAACAGCTTACGAAAATTCGTGATGAATTTGATATGACCCTACACCAAATGAAAAGTAAAGGGCAGTATCAGTTCTATATTGATAACTGGGGTCAAGAGAGTGATTTTTTTAATAAAAATATTAAATAGAGTAAGACAGTCATTAACTGTAATGATTGGTTTATATGCTAATTGTTGTCTTGCTACTGAACGTATTCAAATAGTTACGAATGATTATGAACCTTTCGTTTCCTCAAATCCAGAAAAGCCAGGATTTATTCTTGAAGTTGTTAAAAAGTTATTTGAACTAGCTAATATCCCTTTAGAAGTAAAGTTTTATCCATGGCGGCGTTGCGAAAAGTTGGTGGAAGCGGGTGAAGTCTTTGCTGCACTACCTTATTTTAAAAATGAAGATAGGGTTAATAGGTTTGAGTTTTCTAGGCCGCTTGCCAATTCTGTGAACAGGTTTTTTTATTCAGTAGATAGGTTTCCAGAAGGGTTTTCTTGGTCATCATTGAATAGCTTTATAGATAAAAAAATAGCTGCAGTGAGCGGTTATTGGTATATTAAGTCATTTAAAAGAGCTGGAATAAGTATGGTTATGGTGAATAGTGATGAGCAAAGCATAGCGATGTTGCTCAAGGGACGAGCAGACTTTAGCTTGATGGATGAAATGACAGCCTTAATTATTATCAAAAAAAATCATAACCAGTTTTTGAATAAAATAAAATACGTTGAAAGGCCTGAAAGTGTTGAGAAATTTTTTTTAATGGTTTCGCGTAAGTATGATGGGCAAAAAGAAATACTTAAGCATTTTAATAAGGGGCTAATTGGATTAAAGAAAAATGGTAGATATATAAATATTATGCATAAGTATGATGTGCCAAAATATTACTATTCAGATTTGCTAGTGTTCTGAATAATGTTTTTGCAAAAAGAACAGGTAGTTTACGTGGTATTTATTTTGGAGGACCTTGGGAAAAACCAGATTCTGATAGAGTCATAGCTTTAGGTTTAAACTTTAATCTCGTCAGAGTCAGCCATGGAGATGAATTATGGGTTGAGTTAGAGAATGCATATCAAAGTGAAAAACCTATAGTATTATTTAACTGGACGCCAAACTGGGTAGAGTTAAAATATAAAGGGAAGTTTATTGAATTCCCTGAGTATGATGCAAAATGCGAAATAGACCCAAGCTGGGGAGTAAATCCATATTCAACATATGATTGCGGAAACCCAAAACAGGGTTGGCTTAAAAAAATTGCTTGGATTGGACTTAAGCAAGACTACCCCTGTGCTGTGCAATTAATTGAGCGTATTGAGCTAAATGGTCCGCAGTTTTCAATATTATCGTATTGGGTTGATGTTGAAAAATTATCTCACCAACAGGCCGCAGAACGTTGGCTTAAGGAAAATGAACCAGTTTGGCGTGAGTGGTTGAGATTCTCTTGCAAAGACTAAAGTAGCATGTATTAAAAGACCTTTAACTTGTGTTTTATTTTATTAGATATTTGCTCATCAAGTTTGTTTGGTATACAGTCTGTTCTTTGTTCAATATCTCCAAACTCAGAAAGTAAAGCAGTAAAGCGTTTTCTTATCAATATGGAAGGTCGGTCTGACTCCATATGACATTGCTCATGTATATTTAATGGAACATCAGGTAGTACATTCTCTAAAATGTCCTGATCTTCGTAGCTGATTGTCATGCCAAGTTGAATAACATCAGAAGCTTTAACATTCTCTTCAGTATCATTACGCATGACTATATTAATCCACTGTAAACTAGAATTTGTCATTGGTGTAAATGATAACAGTGTTACATTTTTGAGGTTGTTAGGTAAACTTAGGGTCATTTTTACCAGGAAAGGCATGTACCAATGAAACTCTCGTTTTAGAACAATTTCTTTGTCCCGAATATTCCAAGCTTTATATTGTAATTTATTGCCATAATTATACATATCTGACTTAAAGAACATACCATAGGGTGTTTTTTCTATTATTGTTGGAGGAATAGGTACAGGGTTCACCTTGTCACCTAGATGTTGGTGTACAAAATGGTGGTGTGCAGTATCAAAAATATTTTCTAATGCAGTCAGTGAGCTGCATTGCCATGCACGATTTTCTAAATGGATAACTCTATATTCGTTTGATTCAAACTCTGGTATTTCTGGTATAGGCATAATGGGGTCTTCAAGTGCAACCCAAACGTAGTCGTATCGTGATTGACATTTATATGATTTTATACAGTAGTTTGATGGGATAGGTCTTTCTGGATGTTGAGGTATTTTAATGCATTCTCCTGTATTAGCAAAAGCCCATCCATGATACGGACAGTGAATGGCCCCATCAATAACTTTGCCTTTAGTTAACTTGGACCAGCGATGACAGCAACGATTTTCTGCAGCAGCAGGTTGATTATTTTGGTCTAACCAAAGCACTATAGATTGATTTAATAGCGTAAATTCCACTGGACCGTCTGTTAGCTTATTAACAGGGCAGACGGGATAGAAAAAATGCCTAAGTGCTGACTGAGATGCAACGAGCATATATACCTCCTTAACTTGTACTTAGACTCGGATTTCCATGATTTTTTACTAAAGTAAATGAATGTTGTAAGCGCTCCAAAACTTTCTTAATTTGCGTAATACTCTTTTATTTTTTAATTGATTAATTTCAGTATTGACAATGTTAAGTAAGGCATTATTTTCTCGTGAAACAGCAAAACCTACTTTTTCGTGACATGGCTGTATATCAATTATCTCAAACTCTGCATACTTGCGGGCGATATATCCATTGCAAGGCTCTCCACGAGCAAAAGCATCAATTTCATGATTACGGAGAGCATTTAAAACATCGTCGGTACGCTGATAAAGAATAACGTGTAAATTTTCTGGGGCATACTCTTGTAAGTAAGCTTCCCCCATTGTATTTTTAACAGCACCAACTTTTTTATTTTCCAAATCTTGTAAAGTATGAAAACAGTGTGAATCACTTGTACGAACAAGTAGGGACTGACCAAACTCAAAAATTGGGTGTGAAAAGGCTGCTCCCTCTGCAGCACGTTCAGGAAGTATTGTAAGAACAGCTGATGCTATATCACAATCTCCCTGTTTGGGTCTTAACCAAATATGGTCAAAAGGAAAAGTAATGAACTGTATTGCAAGCCTCATATGTTCGGCGATGAACCTAAGAATATCTACCTCAAAGCCTTTCCAGTTTCCTTCATAATCCTGGTATGCCATTGGTTTAACTTGCTCAATTGTACCTACTGTAAGCACATTAGGTGTTATTAAGTTCAATGATGAATTTATTGAGTGCATGGTGCTTAATCCTTTTTCTGCCATACAGACAGCTCAGCTAACGTATGCTGATACTTACGCTTAGTTTCTCGAATTACAAATGGAATATCGATAGGTTGTTGCAGTAGAGTAAACTCAGGTTCTAAATGATCGTGTAAGCCGTCAAGTGTGGTATAAGATTCTCCAGTATTCGCTTTGAAACCACCTAACCAAAATTCTCGTTTCGTGAATTCAGAAAGCCATGTATAAGGTGATGTAATCACTAACAGGCCCCCCGGGCGAACTCGATCTTTAATCAATCTTAAGAATTTTTCAGGTTCATATAACCTATCGAGTAAGTTTCCAGCCAAAATGAGATCGTAGTCAGTAAATTTAGCTGCAAGATTACAAGCGTCTCCCTGTAAAAAGGTAACTCTATTTTTTACTTCGTCATAGCCAAAATTATCGAAGCGTACTTCTTTGTAGGTAACAAGTTCTCCTTCTTCTTGAATAGTGTATCGTTGAAAGCCTTGTTTTTGTAAATTGGTGGGGGTTTGTATAATTCGCGCAGAAAAATCAACAGCATCTACATGCTCAAAAACTTTGGCTAATTCAAAACTAGCTCGACCTGCAGCACAGCCAATGTCTAAAGCTCTATGTTTAGGTAGACCTTCCACAAGCTTACAACAGTATTGGGCACAGGTCATAGGGAAGTTCGGTTCATTGAAATCCCCTTATGTCAGGATAGTTGTCGCCTCACCTGAAGTAAAAATCTAAAGAAAGGGGCGCAGGTGAATGATGAGTGAAGCGCGTATCAAAAGAAAGAAAAGAAGCTATTCTAGCGAAGATGATGCCACCCCATAATATGAGTGTTCCAGCACTTGCAGAAGAAACCGGTATTTCAGCAAAAACCCTGTATAATTGGCGTCAGGTTGCGAAAAGAAAAGGCTGTGTTATGCCCGGAAACAAGAAGAATGCTGAGCAGTGGTCCT
>NZ_AUAF01000198.1 GCF_000428585.1 Zooshikella ganghwensis DSM 15267
CCAGTCGTTGAATGGGTAAAAGAGTCCCATGAAATCACTCGTAGCATAATACTTGAGGTCGTTGAAAAAGCGGGTAAAGGGTTTAATGTTGTAAAAAAACGCTGGGTTGTTGAGCGTACTTTTTCATGGTTAATCAACTATAGGCGTCATTCTAAAGATTATGAAGTTTTAACGAGAAATAGTGAGGCAATGATTCACATTGCTATGCTGCATATTTTAGTCAAAAGAGTTGCTTAAATTTTGATTTTTAAGACACCTTCTAAGCGCGATTTATCAATACTGGCAACAACAGCAAGGTAATCCCTTGGTTTGTGTACCCACTGGGGGCGGTAAATCAGTGATTATTGCTGAATTTATTCGTCGGGTGATGCAGTTTCCCAACCAACGGGTACTTATGCTCAGCCATGTCAAAGAGATCCTGGAACAGAATTACGCAAAATTAAATCAGCTCTGGCCCACCTGCCCTTCCGGTATTTATTCGGCCAGTTTAAGGCGTAAAGATCTCCAGGCGGATGTGTTATTTGCCGGGATTCAATCGGTGTATAACAAAGCGTTTGATTTAGGTCCCTTTAATATCATTATCGTCGATGAGTGCCATTTAATTAATGCGGGTAAAGACGACAGTATGTACACCCGCTTTTTAAATGACGCGAAATTAATGAATCCCTTGGTGAAATTAGTCGGTTTTACCGCTACGCCTTACCGCATGAAAACGGGGTTATTAACTGAGGGCGAAGGCGCATTATTTAATGATGTGGTGTACAACGTCGATATTCAAAAACTCATTGATCAAGGATTTTTATCCCCGTTAATTTCACAACCTGGCACCGAGCAAATTGATTTAACCAACGTCAGTATTCGCCAGGGTGAATTTGTTACCCGAGATTTAGAAAAGGCGTTAAATGCTCAAGACCTCACTCGCAAAGCATTAAAAGAAATCAGCGAGTGGGGTCAGGATCGTAAAGCCTGGTTAATTTTTGGTGTCTCGGTGAATCACTGTTTGCAGATTATTACCATGCTCAAAGACCATGGTATACAGGCCGAGTGTGTGCATGGCCAGACACCAATTGGCTTACGCTCGCAACTCATTGAGGATTATAAATTAGGCCGTATTCGTTGTTTAGTCAGTCAGGGCGTGTTAACCACCGGCTTTGATGCACCTCGCACCGATTTAATTGCCATTTTACGGGCCATTCATTCTCCAGGTTTGTATGTGCAAATCCTCGGCCGTGGTTTACGCATTTCACCGGAGACGGATAAGACCGATTGCCTGGTGTTGGATTATGGTGACAACATCGAGCGGCATGGACCGATTGATAATATTCAGCCACCTAAGTCTAAATCCCGTAAAAATGGCGAGTCTGGTGAAGCACCCACCAAACAATGCCCCAAGTGTGAGTCATTGTTACAAGCTATTTTACGGGAGTGTCCCAGCTGTGGCCATGCCTTTTCAGCCAGTGAATCCCTGCCTCATAACGATCAAGCATCCAAAGGTGCACTGTTAAAATCACAAATTAAACCCGTGTGGCTCAGTGTGACTGATGTGTCGTATAGCATCCATCGTAAATTAAATGCGCCACCATCATTAAAAGTTACCTATCGCTGTGGTTTTGAATTCGTCAATGAATGGGTGTGCTTCGAACATAAAGGTTATGCCAAGGCGAAAGCAGCCAAGTGGTGGTTTAAACGTGCCGGCTTAGGTGGCCAACTGCCCCGCTCTACTGAAGAAGCCCTGCAGGATGCGCCGACGTTAAAAATACCCAATGCCGTACAGGTCAGCCAAGCCGATAAATACCCGCACATATTAAATTACGATTTTTCCGAATCACCCCAACAAGCGAGTGCTTAATCATGGAAATTTGTCGTACTTTTTTATCGAAAAAATCTGCAAAAACAATACATCGTGTTCAGCAATACATTGAATATTATCAGCTCGCGAAAAAGCGACGACCACCGTGTATTACTGTTCATCCGGATGAATATCAAGCATTAAAAAATGATATGGCCCAGTGCCACCATCAACCCCCGTTCACCCTGCAAGGCGTACCCGTCAAAGCCGTGAATACTGTCCACTGAGGAGACTTGAGCATGTTAATTTTAACCTTTCGCCGTACTGATAAAGCATATATTAATGATAAAACGATTATAACCTTTGCCGAGAAAAGTGGTCAGAATAACGCACGCATTATTATTAATGGCCCTCAGTTTTATTATGATCGAATACTAGGTATTAACGATAAAATCCACCTTAAACCCTTTTCATTAATGATTTATTTGTTGGCGTGGAATAGTCGTTACCAGCTTCGCATGGGTTTTGAGGCACCCGAAAATGTAATTATTTTACGGGAAAAAGTGTATTTAAAAGAGCGTCAAAAAAGATTGGCCGCTTAATTTGTGCGCGTTGGGAGATAATCATTATGCGTTTGATGCGATTAAATACCTATGCCAAACAGCGTTATCCGCTGGGTGATGGTCCCACACTGCGAACCTTACGCAACCGTTGTGAAAACGGCTTGATACCTGGCGCCATTAAAGAGGGTGGACTGTGGTATGTGAATATTGATGTCCATGAAAAAGCCAGCAGTTCATTGGTCAGTAAAGTCTTAAGTGAGTCAAAATATTATGGCCGCCCGTCCTAGAAAAAAACGAGGGCTTTGCCCAAATTTATATGAGTCCAATGGTTTATTTCGTTACCGCCATCCCGTCAATAAAACCTGGCATGCCCTGGGCCGCGATAAGCAGGAAGCGGTCCGTGCCGCACGAGAATTAAATAGTATTTTAATACCCAGTACCCAGCAGTTAATTAATTCTATTTTAGCCATAGGCGAAAAAACTATTGCGGATATTATTGAAGCCTTTAAAACGGATATTGTACCGAATAAAGAATTAATGCCTCGTTCTGCTCAAGAATTAGAGTACCGATTAAATCGACTGAATAATGATTTAGGCGACATGAGTATTCGTTCATTATCCGTGGAGCAAGTAGCCAGTTATTTGGATTTAAGTTTTAAGGGCGATGCCTATAAACAACATCGGTCTGTGTTATCCCAGCTGTGCCAGTTTGCAATCGTTAAAGGCTGGTTAGTTGAAAACCCAGTGGCGCCGACGTTATCGACTCGACAGAGTCAGCGTATTCGTAAACAACGCCAGCGAATTACCTGGGAAGCTTACCAAGCGATTTACCAGCATGCTGAAGAATGGTTACAGATTGCCATGGACTTGGCCATTATCACCCTGCAACGCCGTTCTGACTTACTACGACTGAAGTTCAGTGATATCAAAGATGGTCGCTTGTATCTGGTGCAAAGTAAGACCGAAAAACATGGTGACTGTGCACGGCTAGCCATTGGCTTGGGCCCGTCCCTTAAGAAAGTCATTGAGCGTGCGCGGTGTACTGGGATCAACTCTCCCCTACTGATTCATAAGCAACCCCAAAGAATCTTAACGGGCAATGGTCATTGGTCTGCGGTGAAACCTGATTACTTGAGCCGAAGCTTTTCCAAAGCACGTGATGAGTCGGGTATTTATGAAAATATTTCCAAAGATATATTACCGACATTCCATGAGTTGCGATCATTGGGCGGGTTACTTTATGAACAACAAGGTTGGAGTAAAACTCAAGTGCGTCAGTTGATGGGTCATACTTCTGACAAAATGACTGAACATTATTTAAAAGGACATGACACGAGATGGACACAAGTTGAAGCCGATTTAGACTTAGAAAATTAGACGACAAGTTTCGTCTAAGCAGCGTTCAATAAAGTTGAGTTTTGCAGGATATTGCAGAATTTTGCATAACGCAAATGATTATCAAAAGCAAAAAGCCCGTAACTCATTGAATTACAAGCTTAAAAATGGTCGGAGTGAGAGGATTCGAACCTCCGACCCCCACAACCCCATTTTATAGATATTTATACATAACATATTGATTTTATTGTATATTTATGTTTTTTATACAGAATGATTTCAAATATAAAACACATAAATATCAATAGGTTAGAGTAAAGCTTTGTCAAAAAATATACAACTAGCATTGTGTATCAAAATAGGTACGGAAGCTGTCCAAATAAGTTTTTTATCACTACTTCAAGCGAACTCACGCCTAGAAACACTAGCTCTTTTTTTGTTCGAATTTATGCGATTGTTAGATGACAAAGTCGCGACTACCAAGCAATGTACTCTTTGGAAAGCACCTTGAACTGGCTGTCAAACACACATTTTCCAGTATCATTGATTCGACTGATTAAATAGTCTAGGCACTCTTGCAATCGTTCGTTCACAACACCCTGTTTAATGATTTCTAAAGCAAGCCTTCCCTGCTCACGACACCGCGGCTCTTCTAGTTTCCGCTGAATTTCATAGTGAGTTAGGGCAGCCATAGCATGTGGCGTATACTTATCGCCGAGTTTGCCCAATATGTGATCGTAGTACACCTTACCTCGTGGTGAAACCCCCTGGCAATAGTCAACACCCCGACCAATGCGACACATAAGTACCACCCTGGCAAGCTTTTCTGCATTATTTGGAATAATGTCTTGTTGCTCCTGGATGAACGAAACCAAGCTATCCGCTACTGGAGCCTCGTGGTGGTAATTATCCCAACCATCATGTTTTTCACTAAGCTGATCTATTAATCCATCAACGATGACCGCTCGCTCATTTGGAGAACGAAACCGATTTCCCTCAACAAAGTTAAAGAATTGACCACCAAGTTCATACTTCTCTTTATGCAAGTTTGTGTTGTACCCCTCTAGCATTATCCCAAGCTTGTATTTTGGATCATCCTTACAATTGTTCCAAATTGACGGAGCAATAAGCGAGATATTTTTTCTTACCTGTGGATCTGTATCAGTTGAGACGTAAATTCCAAAGGTTGTTCTAAGAATGCTTGCTAAATGATGTGTCGCAAGCACTGAAACATTGGCCACAATCGTTTGCTGAGTGGTGGGATTAATCGGTGAAGTATAGGTTCTTAGATTCTGGATAAATGCCTGCACCTGAAGAGCGGCAGGTGTTGGCCTGTCACTTAGGACATCTTGGATACAAGTTTGTAACCAACCCATCAGTTCAAAAGCATTTATTTTGTAGTTTGTAGGATGAGAAATGCCGATATCATTCCTCATCTCCAAGATATGTTTCAGTTTTTTGTATGTTGTATCTGAAATCAGCTCAAGTTTTCTGCAAGTGTCTAGCATCACAGAGTCTTTCAGTGACGCCAGATCGTCTTCTGTCTGATAAAACTCACGAGCCTTTCCACCAATAGCAGAGTCATAGAAGATATCTAGTCCATAGCCAATAGCTTTCTTCCTCAGATCGATAACAACCTCATTCCAGATTGCATTGAGGGAGTAATCAAACAAACCAAATCCTGCACCCACAACAAATTTTGAAAGGTAGCAAGCATCTCTTTTCACTTCGTCAGGTAAATTAGCGATGTACGCAGGAAGGTTCTGGCCAATGATGTTTCGCTCTGTTTGCTCCGCGATGATGTTGTCTGTAGGGAGGCCCATATGTCCGAGGAAATCAACTATAAGTTGTGCCTGAGAATTAACAAGATCAGTTCCAGTTGATTGAGTGATATTGTTCAATGATTTTCTTCCCTTGTTATCTAACACCAAGATCAGCTACCGTTTAGAACACCAACCAAGAATGCTCAGCTCGACTCATTTATTAATGATCAGTAACGTTCAGAACCTTTTGCTAACTTATAAAGGACCGGCATCTCGAAAGTGCGCTTTTTAATATCTGGGCTATATTGCTTCACTCTCAAAAAACCGATGACCTGAAGATAAATTAATAAAGTCTTACTTTCTTCATTTATATTTTCTCGGAATGTAATATTATTTTTTATCCACTTATGATCAAATGTCTTTTTACGCCCCTGCTTATCCAAAAATTCCTTTATTTGACTCGTCCATCTGTCGTCAACCTTGCTAACATGCTGCATGTATTGTTCTTTTGACTGAAGATAGGCTCGATAGACAATATGCTTAGAAAATAGATTGTAGACCCAGTCTGATCCATTAAAGACAGGTGTAACAAAATCGTTTGGACTGTTCTGAAAATACTCATTCGTCTCACTGATCAATTCTTTCAAAAAAACTAAAATGTTTCTAGGAGTGCAAGAATTATTTCCATCCAAGAAATGAGTGTCAAAAAACTCATGGTTTAGAATATGCTCTTCTCTGCCGTTCATACCCTCATGTATAAGTTTTTTTTCGAAAAGTTTGTTGATCACAATTAAATCAATCTTTTCAAATAAGGACGTGCTATTCCGCTTTCTACCGAAATACTTATTCATTAATTGAGCAACTTTATACTTTAAACTATATTTCTTATCATCAAGAATAATTTTTTCAAACCACTTAAGACGATATTCCGAGATATCACTTGAGGTTATTATGTCCCGAATATTCCAGACCCCAACCTTTGCCATAGAAATTAAGAGCCTGCGAGCTAGAAACCTCCTAATTTCTTCTTTACTCCAAACTAATCGGAGGGTATCCCCTTATGTCAGGATAGTTGTCGCCTCACCTGAAGTAAAAATCTAAAGAAAGGGGCGCAGGTGAATGATGAGTGAAGCGCGTATCAAAAGAAAGAAAAGACGCTATTCTAGCGAAGATGATGCCACCCCATAATATGAGTGTTCCAGCACTTGCAGAAGAAACCGGTATTTCAGCAAAAACCCTGTATAATTGGCGTCAGGTTGCGAAAAGAAAAGGCTGTGTTATGCCCGGAAACAAGAAGAATGCTGAGCAGTGGTCC
>NZ_AUAF01000199.1 GCF_000428585.1 Zooshikella ganghwensis DSM 15267
AGAGCCGTTTAAGACTAAGACGTTGATAGGCTGGGTGTGTAAGCGTTGTGAGGCGTTGAGCTAACCAGTACTAATGGCTCGTGAGGCTTGACCATATAACGCCAAAGTGATTTGAGTGAGTTGTAGTTACGATTCTGCTAAAGGTTTATGCTTGACGACGATAGCGAGTGGGCACCACCTGATTCCATCCCGAACTCAGAAGTGAAACTGCTCAGCGCCGATGGTAGTGTGGCGTTTCGCCATGTGAGAGTAGGACATCGTCAAGCGCTTATTGGAAGCCCTGGTACACTGTACCAGGGCTTTTTACTTTGGGGGCTTTTAAGTGAGATTATGGTTTAAACTTACGAACTCTTAAATAGTCTCTATTGCCTTGGTTACGTGCTAAATAAGACGTTTTAAAATGCAAATCGGCGCTTGTACATGTAAGGTTGAGCAGATATAGTTACTAACACATAAATATTTGCTAAAACTAAAAATCGCTGATTTAAAGATGTGTAATAATACTAAAACGACAGTGGTATTTCGTGACTTAAAAAATAGTTACCACCCTGCTTTTCTTACCCTCCTCCTCCTGCCTTAGGGCAGAAATTTATTATTCCATAAAAAAATCCTTTCAGAACTATACCTATTAGCTTGAGCTTTTGTTTTGGAGTGTTTTGCTATGAGCGAAAACCAGGTCATTATCTTTGATACAACATTAAGGGATGGGGAGCAGAGCCCTGGCGCATCAATGACGCGTGAGGAAAAATTACGTATTGCCAGAGCTTTGGAGAAAATGCGAGTTGATGTGATTGAAGCGGGTTTTGCAATGGCTAGTCCTGGTGACTTTGAGTCAGTGAAAAATATTGCTGGTCACATTAAAGATAGTGTTATTTGCAGCTTAGCCAGAGCATTAGATGCTGACATTGATCGAGCAGCAGAAGCATTAAAACCAGCAAACTCAGCGCGTATTCATACCTTTATTGCAACATCACCAATTCATATGCAATACAAATTGCGTATGACCCCTGAGCAAGTTATTGATCAAGCCGTTTATGCGGTTAAGCGTGCAAGAAACCATGTAGAAGACGTCGAATTTTCTTGTGAAGATGCGGGACGCTCTGAATTAGACTTTTTATGTCGTATTATTGAAGCAGCGATTAATGCTGGAGCCAAGACAATTAATATCCCTGACACAGTGGGATATGCCATTCCGCACCAGTTTTCTGAGACAATTTCGCAGCTGCTGAATCGGATCCCTAATGCAGACAAAGCGGTATTTTCAGTACACTGTCATAATGACTTAGGCTTAGCTGTGGCAAATTCAATAGCGGCGGTAGCCAGTGGTGCTAGACAGGTAGAGTGTACGATCAATGGCTTGGGTGAGCGTGCAGGGAATGCTTCTCTAGAAGAAATAGTAATGGCTATAAAAACACGCCATGACTTACTCAACGTCGATACTAAGGTTGATACGACTCAAATCGTACCTACTTCTAGGCTGGTATCAAGCATCACAGGTTTTTCTGTTCAACCTAATAAGGCGATTGTAGGTGCTAATGCATTTGCTCACGAAGCAGGTATTCATCAGGATGGTGTGTTAAAGCATCGAGAAACCTATGAAATTATGCGTGCAGAGGATGTAGGGTGGAATGCCAATAAAATGGTTTTAGGTAAGCATTCTGGTCGTAATGCATTTCGAGCAAGGTTGGTTGAGCTAGGCATCGAGTTTGAGTCAGATGCTGAGCTGGCAGTTGCTTTTGGTAAGTTTAAGGAACTGGCAGACAAGAAACATGAAGTTTATGATGAGGATTTGCAGGCACTGGTGAGTGATACTCAACACTCAGAGCTTGTTGAAAACTATCGGCTAGTCTCTTTGGAAGCATATTCAAAAACAGGAGAAACGCCTATAGCTCATGTTACTCTTGAGATTGATGGGAGTGAGCAAACAGCTTCTGAGCAAGGGGATGGCCCTGTGGATGCAATATTTAAAGCTATTGAAAAAATGGCCCGTTCAAATGCGAATTTACAGCTTTACTCGGTAAATGCAATTACTGGTGGTACTGACTCACAGGGTGAGGTTACAGTTCGTTTAGAGCGTGATGGTCGTATAGTAAATGGCTCTGGGGCTGATACTGATATCGTTATCGCTTCAGCTAAGGCATATATTAATGCATTAAATTTGATTACATCAGATGCTTATCGGGCACACCCACAAGCAGCTGATGTTTAAGAGGTAATGTAGTGTGATTGAGCAGCAGCGTCAGGAGTACTTAAAAGCGATGGGAATTACCTCATGGTATTCTCGTTATTCTTTGGCTCATGCGCTGCCTTCAAACCCTTTGTTATGGACAGACGTTTCCACATCAAGCATAAGTCAAATAGAAGCTGATGATACTAAACGTGTTGATTTTCAGGAAACAGGAAGTTCTGCAGCTACAAGCTTGCCAAATCTTCACGGTTTTTTGCATACACCTAAACGTAGTGAAGAAAAGCGCTCATTACAGAACCAGACAGTAGTATTAAGTCAGCAGCTTAAGTCTGTAATCAATACAGATGAAAGCCCTTCTCAGGATTTAATAAATAATCAACAGGTTGAGTCAAAAAACAAAGCTACGGATCTGTCTTCGGCTCAACCAGTTAGTAGCAGGCAGCCAGTACCGACATTTCGATTGGCAGTTTGCACTTGTCAGGATGCATTGATTATTACTGATTTACCTTATTCTTCCAGAGAGGGCTTCACTAAGCAGCATCAGAGCTTATTGATGAATATTCTTGCCGCTTTAAATTGGTCAGTGTCATTAAAGGATATTAATATTTTTAGCTGGCCTTTTACTCATCAGCAAATGATTGATCAGCACCGACAGATTGCACTTGATGCCCTTTCCCGTTATTTAGACTGTCATTACGATTATAATAATCACACAAATATTCTGTTGCTAGGTCGAGATGCTGCAGAGTTTACCTTGAATGCTGATAAACCTTTTGAACAGTTAAGGGGAAAGCAAAAGGTTAATAACGATAAGCAGCGAATTGTTGTCACGTACAGTATCGACGAACTATTGAAAATTCCTCAGTATAAGCGTGAAACATGGGCTGACTTAGTCACGTTGGTAGCCGAACAATAAAGATCTTGGGGTGAAATGCTCAGTGTCAACGCAAGAAATTGAACTGATTGTGCAGCCAATGACAATAAATAATTTGGACGCTGTATTAAGTAATGAAATGGAAGCTTATTCTCACCCGTGGAGTAAAGGAATCTTTCTGGATTGTTTACAGTCTGGCTATCACTGTAATGTACTGTACACACAAGAAAAAGCTGTTGGCCATAGTGTTTTGATGACAGTAGTTGATGAAGCTCATCTGCTAAATATTACTATCGCTCCTTGCTTTCAAGGGCAAGGTTTAGGGTGTTATTTACTGGATGTACTTATTGAGCATGCTAAACATTTAAATGCGACAACGATGTTTCTTGAAGTTCGTGAGTCTAATCATACCGCAATTGCACTATACCAACGGGCTGGGTTCAACGAGGTAGGGATACGAAAAAACTATTACCCTTTGGCAAAAGGGCGTGAAAATGCAGTATTAATGGCATTACCACTGACTTCAGGTGGGTAGCTGTGTCATTCCACTCTTCGCTACTGACTTTCCACCAGTTATGGTTAGGTACTGTAATTTTTAGTGTTTTTTTTATTGTTGCGGTTGTCGCTATGCCGTGGCGATTGTGGTTACAAAATAATATATGGCAACAGGTCACTTTTGCATCTTCCGTTGCTTTACTCGTTTTGTGGCTGATCCATAAAACGATAGTGCCAGGATTAAGCTTTCACTTTCTGGGTATGGTTGCTTATACCTTGGTTGTTGGCTGGCCGTTAGCGCTGACTGGGGCCACGCTGGTACAGTTTTTACTTACTGCTGTTGGTATAACTGATGTCGCTAGTGTGGGGGTAAATAGCCTACTAATGGTTGGAATACCTGTCCTGATAACACAGTTGATGTTGCAGTGGGTTGAAGCCCGTAAGCCTAAAAATGTCTTTGTTTTTATATTTATTGTGTCGTTTATTCCTGCATTATTATCAACATTAATTGTACTAACTTTAGCGTTACTCTTGATGACTTGGGCTGGTAGTCAGTTACCTTTTGGTGTCAGCTGGGAACTTTTGGCTTTCGCTCCATTAGTTATGCTGCCTGAAGCTTTCATCAATGGCATGATAATTTCTGGATTAGTTGTTTATTATCCTGAATGGGTAATAACGTTTAATGAAAAGCGTTACTATCACAAATAACGCTATGTTAAACCCCATCAATATTACTCACGAACGGGTCGTTTTTGAAGTTTACGCTGTAGCGTTCGGCGGTGCATACCTAATTGGCGAGCAGTAGCTGAAATATTGCCCTGATTAGCTGTGAGTACTTGTTGAATATGTTCCCACTCAAGCCGATCAACAGACATTGGACGCTCTTTTACTGGTTGCTCAGGATTGGCGGCTTTGCATAGTAGCGCAGAAATGATTTCGTCTGCATTGGCTGGTTTGCAAAGGTAGTTGCTTGCACCTAGTTTTATAGCTTCAACAGCAGTTGCGATACTTGCATAACCTGTCAGAATGACAATTTTCATTTCTGGATTAGATGCTCTGAGAGACGCAATAAGGGCTAGCCCAGAAGGTCCCTCCATTTTCAAATCAACTACCGCAAAATCAGGGCTATGTTTAAGCAGTAAAGACTCTGCTTTTGGCACATTATCAGCAGTTAAAACATCAAATCCCCGTTTACGCATAGCACGAGCAAGCACTTGTAAAAACGTAAAATCATCGTCCACTAATAACATCTTAGGCGTAGCTTCATGTGCTGACATGTTGACCTCAAAATCTCTCTGATTTATCTCCCCTTTTATATAAGAGGATATGCTCATTGTTCACTTCTTTATTTTATAGGGCACTGACTACTGATCAGAAACTAGCGGCAGGCGAATATCAGTCAATGTGCCACCACTGGGTACATTAAATAAATGAACGGTACCTCCTAAGCGGCTAATTGTAGCTTTACTCAGGGATAAGCCTAATCCAAGCCCCGTTGATTTTGTTGATATAAATGGTTTGCCTAGCTGTTCTGCAATTTCTAGCGATATTCCTGGTCCATTATCGAAAAGCTGTATGCTAACCATTTGCTCAGTTTTGCATATCTGTATGTTGACCTGAGATGCACCTGCTTGTTGAGCATTATCTATCAAATTCAAAAAGGCTTGGTATAGCGCTAGATCACATTCTATTTTGTTTTCTTCAATGGGGTGGATGAATTGTATTGAGATTGGAAATGAGGGTTTAAGCAGTTGATATTGGTCGGTGAGATGCTGACAAAAGTCTGAAAGGTTGACGGTAGATTTTTGTTGGCTGGCTTCAGCTGCATTTACAAGGTTTTTTAGCAGCTTCCTGCAGTGGGTTACTTGCTGTTCTATACACTCAAGGTCTTGATATAACTCGGTGTTTTGTTGATGTTCGTTTAGTAAGTCATGAAGAAGTACAGATATCGTGGAAAGTGGGGTGCCAAACTCATGAGCGGTTCCTGCCGCAAATGTTGCCACAGTCATTAGTTGCTCATTATGAAGGTCTTCTTCTCTTTTTTTGCTGAGTAACTCATGTTGAAGTGCTACTGTTTTGGACATTTTAACAATGAAGTAAGTAACCAGTAAGGCACTGAACATAAAGTTTATCCACATACCAGCAATATGCAGGTTGACCATGCTGATTTGTCCCTTTTCAAGAAAAGGAACTGGAATAGCAATAGGCAATGGCTGGTAAAAGAATAACAACCCACTATAGGCAGCAATACTGATAGCGGTAACGGTCCAAGTATAGAGCCAGGGCAAAATGGCTGATGAAATAATTATCGGGATCAAATAATAAAAAACAAAAGGATTACTGGCCCCTCCACTAAAGTACAGCAAAATAGAAAAGCTAATAACGTCAAAAAGGAGTTGAGCAAAAAACTCTCGCTCTGTTACAGGTAGCTGTTGGTATGTTCGAATCCAAGTGAGTAGCGTGATAATGGATACAATGAGCATTGTTGAGCCTAGTGTCCAGCCATCAAGGATCACTTTGGCCCAGAGCATATAAGCTAAGGCAATGCTTTGGCCACATAACGCCAAGAACCGAATAAAACAAAGGCGGCGCAGATTTTGTCGGGAAGGTGAAAATGAGAAAGGCTTATCAAACATAGGCTCATTAATGTTGAAAGTTGAGTGTGTTTGATTATTGTGCGGCAAAAAAAAAAGGCAGGCTAATTTAATTTGCCTGCCAATAGAACCTTATGAGCATGTAAACCAGGGGTGAAAGGTTATCGCCAAAACCGATCACTGATCACAACCCTATATAAATCGCCTAGCACAGAGTTGTGAGGGTTTAACAACATGTGAACGAGGCTAATGTTACATGGCTGAAGCAACAATGTGTATGCGACACAGTGTCGCACCAAAGATCAGCCAGTGTGGGGGTAAGTTGAGACTGTAAAAGATTCTGTGTAACCGCCTACTCTTAATGTTAACAATGTATAAGGATAGGCCATTATGGTGACTCAAAAAGAACTCGAAGCCTTTGCTAAAAAAGCCGCCAAGGGCATTAAAACAGAAAAAGACCTCAATCAATTTGCACAAATGCTCAAAAAGGTCACGATTGAAACAGCTCTTAATACAGAGTTAGAAGAATACTTAAATGATAGCAAACAAGCCCAACCTACCGAAAAAAACAGTCGAAATGGCTACT
>NZ_AUAF01000200.1 GCF_000428585.1 Zooshikella ganghwensis DSM 15267
TTTAACAGCCTTAAACAGTCCCTCACCCAGCTGGAAAATGTCGTGAAGCAGTTCAGCATGGAAGGCACGTACATCCCTGAGAACGAAGGCCCTGCCGAAGAACATGACGAGGTGCTGTAATGCGTCCAGAAACGATTCAGCAATTTAACACTTTAAAGCGTAATATGGCGCGTACTTACAATGTACGTAATGTGGCGCATAAATTTAATGTTGCACCGTCCATTGAACAAAAACTCAATGATGCGATTGTCGCCACCAATCCCATGTTGCAAAAAATCAATGTGCTACCTGTCAATGAGCTGCAGGGCGAAAAAGTCTTTTTAGGGGTGGCCAGTGCGGTGACAGGGCGCACCAATACCAAAAAACAAGACCGTGTCCCGCGTAACCTGGTGGATCTGGATAATGACGGTTACCAGCTCTATAAGACTGAATCTGATGTCTGTATCAGCTACGAGCAAATGGATGTGTGGGCCAAGTTTAAAGATTTTGCGTCACGCTATAGCCGAGCGGTACAGCATCGTATGGGCGTGGATCGGATTATGGTCGGTTGGTATGGCACCAGTGTGGCGACGCAAACGGATTTAGCGGCGAACCCCCAGTTACAGGATGTGAATAAAGGTTGGCTGCAGATCATGCGAGAGAAAGCCCCCGATCAAATCCTTCACAAAGACGATCAGGGTAACCCGATTATTTTGGGGGATGATTATGCCAACCTGGACGAACTAGCCACGGATTTAAAATACATGATCGGTGAACCCTTTAAAGCGGATCCTGATTTAGTGTTTTTAGTGGGCAGTGATTTATTGGCACATTATCACTTACGGTTGTATCACGCCCAGGGTGAAACCCCATCTGAAAAAGAAAAAGTGGAAAATCAGCAAGTGATCAAAACCTTTGGCGGATTGCCTTCTTTTTCATTTCCGGGCATGCCACCTCGGTTGGCGATGGTCACCAGTTTTAATAATTTATCGTTGTATTTTCAAAGCAGCTCCTGGCGTAAGCAGGTGATGGATAATCCCCGTCGCGACCAGGTGGAAGATTATAATTCACGGAACGAGGGCTATGTCGTCGAGCAATATCAAAAAGTGGCGTTTGTTGAACCGGATAAACTGAAGTTTAAAGGTGAATCGTAACCATGTTGAGCTTAGCGATGCGGCAAAAGCAACGACAAGCGGATGCCATCCAGATGGCTGAACGGGTGCCGTATAGTCCAGAAACCGCGTTTGCCACACTGGCGAATGCTAAGCAGCTCTGTCAATTGCAACTGCGTGGTTTACGGGTGGATTTGGGCGAGCTTAAAAAACTACAAGGTTATCAAGCCAAAGCGGATTATAAACGACAACTGATTCCTAAGTATCAGGATTATATTCAACGGTATTTAGCGTCCGGTTGGGAACACCCAAATGAGGTGTTGGTGTATGTGGTGATTTGGCTGTTTGATACCAATCAGCTATTCGACGCCTTAGAACTGGCGACCATTGCAATTCAACAACAACAGCCAATGCCTGAGACGTTTCGGCGTCGAGAGATGGCCACCTTTGTCTGTGATGAGGTGTTAAAAGCTTTAGATCATCGTATCGAGGATTCGGAGACGATTTTTGATTGGGTATTGGAGTATTTACTGAACGGCACCTGGGATGTCATTAAGGAAGTGAAAGCGCGCTTTTATAAAATTGCAGCCTCGAAATTTGAAGCAAATAACCAATTAGACGATGCGTTAGTGTTTTATGAAAAAGCCCATGAAACTTGGGAAAAAGTGCAGGTTAAAACCAAGCTCGAAAAATTACGCAACAAATTAACTAAATAAATAAAGCTCCCCGCACCCGACCGGGCCGCACCCTTAAAAAAAGAAACGTGCTTTTATTTTTTAATCGGTGCTGTGCCCTGGTCGTTTTAAAAGGCTTTGTATGAGCATTCACGACAGTTTATATCAACCCGCGACCACTGACATCACCAGTGATGAATTTTTTCCAACGGTGTCCGTAGGTGACTTTCAGCAGCTATATCGGCTGCATGAATACACAGAAGATTTAATTGAAAGCGAACTGATTCAGGCAGTCATCACCATTAATGGACAGCTGGAAACCTTTAAAACCCAAGTCATCAGCAAAGGCTATCTGTCCTTAGCCGAGCGCCCCAGCACCACCGTAAATGGCGAACATCGTGACTGTTTTTTATATCAGCGGGCGGTGATGTGCCTGGCCAAAGCCAATGTGCTGAAGCAATACCAAACGATTTTTAGCAGCGATAAAGCCGAGCATGTCGCTAAAACCAATGACGACACCTACGGCTTTTGGTTGGCGGCGTCGCAACGTGCGCTGTGCCAATTGCAAAGCGAGTTATTTATTAGCGCTGAATTATTATGAAAAAACTCACGGCCTTTAAAGAGTATTTACTGGATTTAAAACTGGTCACCCCGGAAAAACTGGAAGCCTATCCAGAAAATAATCAGCTGGACATTCTTACCAAGCCGGGCGAGCAAGGTTTGGAAATGGCCCAGGTCAGCTATGATGCCGTGTTTGAATTAAACCTGGTGAAAGCCAGTTATACGGCGTTGGTCGCCATTGTCAGTGGTTGGCTGGCCGAGCATGACCAGGCACGTAATCAGCAGGATGTTGATAAACCCGAGTTTGAGTATGAGCTGACGGAAGAGGGGTTAGTGGATGTACGCCTGATGATTCCTTTTTGTGAGTCGGTGTGTTTAGTAGAGAAGGAGCAAGGTCCGATTCATTATGCAGGGAAACGCTGGGATACCGGGGATTATGATTTATGGATTGCTGAAAGCGGTGAGGTGACCGATGCCAGCACCCGCTAATCCTATCAGCGTTAGCCACAATGGGTTATCCGTCCGTGAGCAATTCGCCGTACTGCAACTGTCGCCCAGTGATAAACGCAAAGCCTTACTCAATGCCGGTAAAGCCGTGCGTAAGCACAGCCGCCAGCGTATTCGCCAGCAAAAAACACTCTCGGGCCAAAACATGGCCGCCCGTAAAAATCGACGTAAACGTAAAAAAATGCTGCGCGGATTATCTCGCACCATGGGCATACAGGCGAACGCAAACCGGGTAGTGATCGGTTGGCGTAATCCGGTAACGGGGGCCATTGCCAAACGGCAACAGGAAGGCTTAAGCCAGACCATGAGTAGCCGTGACTTACCAAAAATAACACGGGCGACGTATGACGAACCCTGCCCGAAAAACATCGCACGGGCGTTAATCCGAGCCGGTTTTACCATCAAACGTAAACGCGGCAAAGGCCATAAACGGCCTAGCCTGGCGTGGATTACCGAGCATTTAACCTTTGGTATGGCGGGCGCGATTTTGCGGGAATTAACCGATAAACCCCAGCAATCCCGCTGGCGTATTCCCCTGGCCGCACGGCCTTTTTTAGGGGCGACGAATGACGACATTTATCAAATACTGGACGCGCAATTGCGTGAATTCCTACAGGCAATGAGGTGATGACATGGCACTGGGCAAGGTCACGGTCAATAACTTAAATCTTTTTCAAGGCCCGATTACGGCGATTGAACGGACCTTTTTATTTATCGGGCCAGCGCCGCAGCGTCATGGTGATGTATTGAGTATTAATAGCCAAACTGAGCTGGATACGTTATTGGGTGAAGCGGATTCTGATTTAAAAAGCCAATTAATTGCCGCCAAAGCTAATGGCGGACAGCACTGGTCGGCGTATGCGGTGCCCTTAGCCGAAGGCGGTACCTGGCAAGACGCCTTTGAGCTGGCCATGGAACAGGACGTTTCTCCGGAAGCGGTGGTGGTTACCACACCGGTGGCCAATCAAACGGATCTGCAAGCGATGTATGCGGCGTCATTATCGGCTATTAACAAACACGGGCGCCGTATGATCTTTATGGCGACGACGCCAGGCATTACCCCTGAACAAACCTGGTCCCAGTATTTAGCGGCCCAAAAAGCCCTAGTGATTTCCGTGGCGGCCCCTCGGGTTTGTGTGGTGCCCCAATTACACGGCAATAATGTCGGTGTGCTAGCCGGCCGACTCTGCAACAGCAGCGTGAGCATTGCTGACAGTCCGATGCGGGTGGCGTCGGGACCATTGATCGGTTTAGGCCCTGTCCCGAAAGATAAGGAGGGCATGGCGCTGCCCAGTGCCATTATCGTTGAGCTGGACAAAATACGGCTCTCAGTACCACAAACCTATCCCGATTATCCGGGAACCTATTGGGGTGATGCCAGCCTGTTAGAGCAACCTGGCGGTGATTATCAGGTCATAGAACATTTACGCATCGTTGATAAAGCCGCTCGCCAAATACGGCTGTTAGCGATCAGTAAAATAGCCGATCGCTCACTCAATAATACCGATTTATCAATTGCCTGTAATAAAAATTATTTTATGACGCCCTTGCGGCAAATGAGTAAATCGGTGCGTTTTATGGGGCGTATTTTTCCGAATGAAATTCACCAACCTACGGATAGTGATATTGAAATTATTTGGAAAAGTAAAACCGACGTTGAAATTTATTTAAGCCTTAAACCCTATAACGCCCCTAAATCCATCACCGTGAATATTGCCTTGGATTTATCCAATAAAGAGGACAAATAATGCGTATTTCGGGAAAAAGTTTTGATATTACCCTCGGTGATGTGATGCTGCATGTCGAAAAAGCCTCACTGGATATCACCGATAACCGTTCACCCGTTTATAACCACGGCGTGCCCAATGGCTACGTCGACGGTGATGTGGAAGCCTCTGGCGAGCTTGAAGTGGATGCCCAGAATTTCCAGCTGGTTTTGGATGCCGCGAAACAAGCGGGAAGTTTTCGAGGACTGGAACCCTTTGACATGGTGTATTTTGCCAAAACCGGTGACGAAGAATTACGGGTAGAAGCGTTTGGTTGCCTTATTAAAGTCACCAATTTGCTGGATATCGACAGTAAGGGCGGCGAAAAATCCGTAATTAAATTGCCCTTTGCCGTCACCAGTCCGGATTTTATTAAAATCAATGGCGTGTCGTATTTACGCCCTGAAGAAACCGAGAATCTGGTGTAATCATGGCCTACTCATTTTTTTCTGACCGAGAATTAACCTGTCGTTGTGGCTGTGGTCAACAACAGATGCAGCCTGACTTTATGTCACGACTGATTGAGCTGCGGATATTGTGTGGCTTTCCGTTACCGGTTACCAGTGGCTACCGCTGTGCCAATCACCCCGAAGAAAAAAAGAAAACCACACCCGGTGCCCATAGTCTGGGCTGTGCGGTGGATATTGCCTGTCAGGGTGAACAGGCCGTGATCGTGTTAAAGCACGCCTTGGATCTAGGCTTTACCGGCATTGGCATTAAGCAAAAAGGTGGCAGCCGTTTTATTCATTTAGATATGGCCCCCAAAACGACCACCCGGCCTAGGCCCTGGATTTGGAGTTATTAACATGCTGCAAGGACTCGCCGCAAAACTAACGAATTTAATCGGTGGTGGTTTAGTGGATAAGGTGGTGGATACCGCGGTTAAATATTTTCCGCCCGATGTTTCACCGGAACAACAACAGCAATTTGCCTTGGAGTGCCGGCAACTTGAGCTGAAGTATGCCCAACAGCAACAACGCTTAATTAACCAAGCAGAAGCCTTACTCACACAGCGTATTAGCCAGCTGGAAGGTACGGCCCAGGATCTCTTAGCATTACCCGTCATTGGTCGGCTGTTGCTGTTTCTGCGCGGGGCACAACGTCCGGTCTGGGGTTTTGCCACCTTGTACCTGGATTGGTGTTGGTTTGCTACCTGGCAACTGACCGACCAACAAGAAACTGCTTTGACATTGATTAATGTGTTAGTGCTTGGTTTTTTATTTGGCGAGCGGGCCATTAAAAATGTCATGCCTTTAATTATGCAGGTCACGCGTCATGCTCGAAAAGCACCCTGAATTACGCCATAAATTATTTATGTCGTTTGTGGGTTTGTTTGTGACCCATTTAATTGCCTGGAATGTGTATATCTACAGCCAAATGAGCAGTAATCAGCGTGAATTTCTCATTCTGAAGGCCTGGATTAACGAAAACTTTGCTAAGAAAACCACGATTAAAAGCTTAGAAACAAAAATAGACAGTAAATTCGAAACGATCACCCAACGTTTTGACGACATTAATAAACGTCTGGATTTTATTATTTTATTAAACCAAGGGAACCCCCACGATGAGTGAACAAAAATATACCTTAACCATTAACGATCAAGAACTCACTTTTGTGATTACCGTGGAGAATTTTAATTATTTCGTCGGTGGTGTGAATCAAAAAAATAAGCTGTCGATGGCACATAATTTTTGTATGCAAACAGTAGTTGAGAACGATAAAGACGCATTAAAAGCATTATTAAAACTACCTTCTGTCAGTATACAAATTGCTGAAGCTTTAATAGAAGCCTATGTGCCACAAGTGAATATCATGGTAAAGCCTGTACCGACTACAGCGAGCAACTAGCGACTAACCATCTATCACAGCTGATCTGGCTCGCTAAAAAACACTTTCCTCATGAGCCAGTGACGGCCGAAACGATGGGCGCGGCCTGTTTTTTTGAGCACGATTATTGGGAAAAAATGCAAATCGCTGTGGCCAATGGCATTGCCAAAGCATTTAAAGGGTAAGGATGTATGGCCCAAAC